>CAXBNH010000078.1:0-11032 GCA_963976905.1 uncultured Algibacter sp. | reverse complement strand
AAAAGAATGAGGCTTAAAAATGGTTTATGCATAAGTTGATTTAGATTATATATTTATAAATGGCGATTATCGATTTACTTTTTCATGACTTTAGTAAGAATCCCGAAAACACTTCTAATAAAAGTAGCGCTAGTAAGCACTTTTACAATGGGATTCATTGCTGTGCTTCTTCTGGAACTGGTGGTGCGCTGTTTTGATGCTGCTTTTTTGAGCGCTTCATGTTCTTTTTTTGCTTTTTCTTTAGCTTCTTCGGCTTCAGCTTGCTCTATTTTTTCATTCAGCATTTCATAAGCACTTTCTCGGTCAATGGTTTCGTTGTATTTTTTAACGAGTTTGGATTTTGAAAGCAATGCGCTCAATTCATTGTCATTTAAAACATCCATTCGGCTCATGGGCGCGCGCATCATGGTAGCGGCCAATGGGGTAGGGCGTCCTTTTTCATCTAAAGCAGAAACCAAGGCCTCGCCAATGCCTAAAGAGGTCAATACTTCTGTGGTATCATAATATTCAGAATCTGGATAGTTTTGCGCCGTTAATTTTATGGCTTTTCTATCATTGGCGGTAAACGCTCTTAAGGCATGCTGGATTTTTAAACCCAATTGCCCTAAAACCGCTTCGGGAACATCGGTAGGGTTTTGGGTCACAAAATACAATCCAACGCCTTTACTTCTTATGAGTTTTACTATGCTTTCAATTTGATTTAAAAGGGCTTTGGAAGCTTCGTTGAAAATCAAATGGGCTTCATCAATAAATATGATGAGTTCAGGTCTATCACTATCGCCTTGCTCTGGAAAAGTAGAGTAGATTTCAGCCAATAAGCTCAGCATGAAGGTTGAAAATAATTTCGGACGGTCTTGAATATCGGTCAACCGGATGATGTTGATATACCCTCTGCCATTATCATCAATCCGTAATAAATCTTGCGTATCAAAAGAGGTTTCCCCAAAAAACAAATCGGCACCTTGTTGTTCCAATTCCACCACTTTTCGTAAAATAGCACCTGTGGAAGCGGTTGATATTCTTCCATAAGCGTCTTCAAATTCTGCTTTGCCTTCTTGGGTGGCGTATTGCAATATTTTTTTAAAATCCTTTAAATCGAGCACGGGCATTTTGTTGTCGTCGCAATATTGGAATATCACGGCAACCACTCCAGATTGTGTTTCCGATAAATCTAAAATCCGAGATAATAACACAGGGCCAAACTCGCTAACCGTTGCTCGTAACCGAACGCCATTTTGTTCAGAAAGCGTCAAGATTTCCACAGGAAAGGATTTGGCTTCAAAAGGGATGCCTATTTTTTCATGGCGTTCATCAATTTTTGCATGTCCGGGGCTGGGTTCTGCCAAACCGCTCAAATCGCCTTTTATGTCCATGAGCAACACAGGAATGCCCTTGTCACTTAAATTTTCGGCCAACACTTGCAATGATTTTGTTTTACCAGTTCCCGTAGCACCAGCAATCAAACCATGGCGGTTCATGGTTTTTAAAGGGATTTTTACGTGTGCGTCCGTAATGGTCTCGCCATCTAGCATGGCAGCGCCCACGGGGATAAAATCGCCTTTTATGGTGTTGCCTTCCGTGATGTATTTGAAAAAAGTATCGATTTTGCTCATGCCTTATATTTTGGATAAAAATACAGGAAAAAAGATGAAGAAAAAAATAAGGTTTCATCTTAAAAACCGATGTATTAACATGCAATATATTTGATATGACCTGAAAGGGAAATTCAAAAAATCGTAATTCAAAAATTGAAAATCGTAAATTTTAAAAAGTATCTTTGCAAACTTATGAAGAAAGCGATACAGGAATTAGTTGATAAAGGCGAAATGTTGCCGTTGATGGAAGAGTTTTATACCATTCAAGGTGAAGGTTTCCATAAAGGCACCGCTGCCTATTTTGTGCGTATTGGCGGTTGTGACGTGGGCTGCCATTGGTGCGATGTGAAAGAAAGTTGGAATGCCAATTTGCATCCGCCCACTGACATTTCAAAAATTGTTGAAAACGCCAAAACATACAGCAATACCATTGTGGTAACAGGCGGTGAACCTCTAACTTGGGACATGACGGCTTTGACTACGCAATTAAAAGCCGAAGGATTGCAGATACATATAGAAACTTCTGGAGCTTATAAACTAACAGGTATTTGGGATTGGATATGTTTATCGCCTAAAAAGATGAAATTGCCAACGAAAGAAGTTTACGAAAAAGCCCATGAGCTTAAAGTGATTGTGTACAACCAAGATGATTTTCGTTTTGCGGAAGAGCAAGCAGCACAAGTGAACAAAAATTGTATTTTATACTTACAGCCCGAATGGAGCAAACGTGATAAAGTGATTCCTGAAATTGTAGATTATGTGATGAAAAACCCTCAATGGAAAGTATCGTTACAAACGCACAAGTATTTGAATATTCCGTAGGTTTAGTAGCGGTCGCAGTTTTCTGTAGTTTTGTCAGCATAAAAAAAGTTCCAATAGTTTTTATGCTATCGGAACTTTTTAGTTTTCATACTGCATATTTATTTGGTAAAAGGAACTACTACACGAGCCGTGCCCCAACCCAAATGCATATTTACGCCATTATCAGCTTCATCAAAAACAATAGAAAATGCTTCAAGCGGTTCCCCAGAAGTTACAGGTACCGATAAACGCGCCACATCATTGGCCTCGTTATATGTATAAGCGCCCCAAACGTTTGTGTCTTTGTTTATAATTGCGATGCTTTCGTTATCTCCCGGGATTAAATAAAAAGTATAAGTGCCAGCTTTTATGGGCGTATTTCCCAATTTCATATCGGTAAAAAGTGTGAGTTCCGCAGCTTCATTGGCACCAACACGCCATACTTTGCCATTTGGGGCAAGTGTGCTTAGCTCACGACCGTTAAGTTGCGGACGGCTATAAATGATTCTGATGAGTTTATTGGCATCTTTATAGCTCGTAGGAAATGCAGCTGCATCCATAGGGCTTTTATCTAGTTTTGGGAATTCTTGTGCATTTACGTTTGTTGCCAATAGCATGATACCCGCAAAAGCAATGGTAGAAAATAATGTGGATGTTTTCATAATGATTTTTTTAGTTAGAAAGGTTTAAAGATACGTTTAAATTTATTTAAATTTTTGTAATTGTCGAAAAGGCATGTTAAAGTTTACATTTTCTAACTTTTATTAGGGCGTTATCCGAAAAGGGTCGGGCTATCCGTTGCAAGTCCTCGCTCGTGCCTCGCTGTGGGCTTTTATTCATGCTCTTCTATTTCATATTAATGAATTCATGAATATAAATGTTTCACTTTTATCCCTAACGCAACCAATCATACCAATGCAAAAAATGCTACAAAATCAATTGGAGCATTTTATTATTTATGATAGTCCCCTTATTTGCTCTTGTCCTAAAATAAGTTTACAGCTTTTTCTTAATCCTGTTATTGGTTTGCAATAATAGGATTATTTAAATTTATCTTGTATTGGGCGGGTGTTTCCCAAAAAGCATTTTTTTTAAGTAATTTATTTTTTAATAATCCGCACATTCATTTCCTCAACTTTTTTATCAGATAATAGGGAAGGAGCTCCAAACAATAAATCGTCGCTCGTGCCTGTTTTCGGGAATGCCATCACTTCTCGAATGGATGCTTTTTTCTCTAAAATCATCATCAAACGGTCTACGCCCCAAGCAATACCACCGTGTGGTGGTGCGCCATAATGGAAGGCTTTGTACATGGTGCCAACGCTTTTTAGCATTTCCTCTTTATTGTAGCCCATGTTTTTGTAGGTGGCTTCCAAAATTTCAGGTTTGTGGGCACGTACTGAGCCACCGCCAATTTCGTAACCATTCAAAATCAAATCGTATTGTTGCGCAATTATGCTGCCTATGTCTCCGTCCTTGCCGTTCATATGCTTGTCCAAATCATAAATAGCTGGCATAGAGAATGGGTTGTGTGTAAAGGTCCAACGGCCATCGTCTGTTCTTTCAAACATCGGGAAATCTACTACCCACGCAGGACGTAATTCTTTAGGGTTGATAAGTTTTAACATCGCTCCCAGTTCTTGGCGTACGGCATCCAAGGCTTTATTGGCCGTAGCATAATCGGCAGCCGAAAAGAACACAATATCGCCCACTTGCGCATTGGTGGTTTTAATGATGCCAGCTGCAATATCTTCACCCAAAAACTTAATGATGGGCGATTGCAAATCGGTTTCATTCACGATAATATAAGCCAAGCCGCCCAAACCATGTTGTTGGGCAAGAGCCGTTAATTTTTCAATTTGCCCTTTTGATAAACGTTTGTTGCCCTGCTCTTCTGCAGACACTTTAATACATTTTACAATACCGCCTGCTTCAATAGGTTTACTAAACACTTGGAAAGTGGTGTCTTTTACAATGTTGGTAATGTCTTGCAATTGCAAACCGAAACGTAAATCGGGCCTATCGCAGCCATAAAAATACATGGCATCTTCGTAGGTAATGATTTCAAACGGACGCAAAATCCATTTGCTACTGTATATTTTCTGAACAATTTCGTTGAACATGTTGGTGTTCAAATCGATGATTTGTTGCATACTAGCGTATGCCATTTCAATATCGAGTTGGGTAAATTCTGGTTGGCGGTCGCCACGGGAATCTTCATCTCTAAAACAACGTGCCAATTGAAAATATTTTTCGTAGCCCGACACCATTAACATTTGTTTAAACTGTTGAGGGGCTTGTGGCAAGGTGTAAAACGCCCCCGATTGTTTGCGCGATGGCACGATAAATTCACGCGCGCCTTCATCGGTACCGGCACTTAAAATGGGCGTTTCTATTTCCAGGAAATCCTGGTTATCTAAAATATCGCGCATCAGTTTGATGACTTTGTGGCGGTTTACAATCACACGGCGCACATCGTCATTACGGTGGTCTAAATATTTATATTGAAAACGGGTGTTTTCGTTGGTTTTGGTTGCTCTTTTTATTTCAAAAGGAAGGGTTTTAGAGAGGTTTAAAATCTCTAATTCCGTAGCTTCCAATTCTATTTTTCCGGTTCTTAAAGCCGCATTGTAATCATCTTCTTTACGTTGAACAATTGTTCCGGTAACCGTGATGACCGATTCTGGTTTTAAACGTACCAATTCATCTAAATTCGGGAACGATTCCCTGCTCAAACGCACTTGGAATACTTGGGTACTGGAATCACGTAAATCGATAAAAATCAATTCCCCGTGGTCACGCACGCTCGCTACCCAACCTGCAAAAGTGACGTTTTCAGAAATACTATCATCTGAAATATCAGAAATTAAATGGGTTCTGTATTGGTCTTTAATGACGATTGGTATTTGTGGGAGGACTTCTTCATCCTTAGCTTCTAGCTTTTGGCTTTTGGCTTTTGGTTCATCGCTTTTGGCTTTTGGCTTTTGGCTTTTGGTATCTCCTGAAAGTGCATTCAAAATCCCTTCGCGGATTACTTTCCCCGAAGCACCTTTTCCAATAATAGCAATCACTTTTCCAACTAATATTCCTGCTTTTCCTTGGTTTCCTGCTTTGATATCATTCGCAACAGCTTCATTTTCTGAAATCACTTTTGAAATAGCATCTTGTATTTTTTCTTCGGAAATGGAATTGTCTTCAAAATAGATTTTATAGTCAAACTTTGAATCTGCTAACAACGCTTTAATGGCATTTTGAGCTAAAACCGGAGTCACCTTTTCATCTTTAAATAAACTAAAAATGGCTATGAAATCTGAAATATTTTCAATGCTTATATAATCTTCAGGTTTAATGTTGTTGGTTAATGTTTTGGCAACAAACGAAGGTTCTTTAATCGCATTGTTAATCGCCACAAAGGTTTCAGAACGCAATGAATCAGCAGTAAAAAACTTGGCATCTTGGGGCAATACATCACCTTTTATCAAAATGGATTCTATTGCAAATGGTAAGGTACTCACATCTACATCAATAGATTCTACCACATCTTTTATAGAAACAAAAGGCAGGTCGGGTTCCGAAATAAAACGGTAATCAGCCTCAAATTCCTTTTTACGCATGGTTTTGGTTTGCTTCAAATCAGCATCCCAAAGCACGGTGGTTTGGTCGGGCCTAAACTCCTTATGTTCTATAAAATAGTTGAGTTGTTTTTCAACTTCTTCCTTTAAAGCATCCACCATAAACTTAAATGAGTTCAAGTTTTTTATCTCGGTTCGTGGATTTAAAGCGTAGGTATGCTTTTTACGAAGCGACACCGAAACATCCGATTTAAACTCTCCTTTTTCCAGGTTAGCTTCAGATATTTTTAAATTTTGAACAATACGTTGAATGTACTGCGCGTAGGTTGATGCATCTTCAATATGGCGAATGCAAGGTTCGGTAACAATTTCAATTAAAGGCACACCAGCTTTATTAAAATCTACCAACGAAATTTTCTTTTCGTGCATCAATTTAGCAGCATCTTCTTCAATATGAACTTGAGTTAAATTTACTGTGAACTGACTGCCGTCATTTCGGAAACAAGACACTTGCCCGTCTGGGATCACAGGGTTATGAAACTGCGTAATCTGAATATTTTTCGGGTTATCAGGATATTCGTAATGCTTTCTATCCCAAGAAATAACCTCGTTTTCAAATGTGGATTTTACTGCTTTTCCGAAGTATATCGCTTTTTTAATCGCTTCTTTATTGATGGCCGGCAACACGCCCATTTGCCCCGTACAAACCGAACAAATATTTTGATTGGGTGTTTCAATTTCTTGATTTGGACATGAACAAAATAATTTTGTTTTAGTATTTAATCGCACGTGGGTTTCCAGTCCGATTACCAATTCCAGTTCGTGCTTTTTAAGTAACTCATTTAATTGCTCCAGTTCCATTATATCGTGTCTTTTAAGAAGTTAGCAAACTTCAAAACGAGTTCGTCATTATTTTTTGCGGCGGTAATTTGCAAGCCTGTTTCCGTGCCTTGTGGGATGGTTAACGTGGGTAATTGCCCCAAGCTAAAACCAACCGTGTAAGCATCGCTTAAATACATGGCGTGCGGGTTTTTTAAACTGTCTCCAATTTTTGGAGGCGTGTTTGGTGTGACTGGAGAGAGGATGATGTCCACTTCTTTAAAATCATTTTCAAAATTTTCAGAAATGGTATCTCTTAAAGTCAACCCTTTTAAATAGATTTCATCTGAAAATCCTTGAGATAATACTTGATTTCCTCCCACTATTCTCCGTTTTGTTTCTTCAGAAAAGTTTTCAGAACGCGTCACGGCGTAGGTTTCTTTTAGATTATCAGATTCTATGCGGTTACCATAATTGGTGCCATCCAATCTAGATAAATTGGAAGCGGTTTCAGCCATCGCTAGTGTATAGTATGTTGAAACCAAGGTTTCAGATTCAAAGAAATCCAAGGCTTTTACTGCAATGCCTTTGGCTTTTATTTTTTCAATAGCTGCTAAAAAGTCCGCTTTCATTTTACTGTCAATGGCATCGCTTTCAATGAAATTTTTGAAATAACCAACGGTTTTAATGCTATTAGAAGCTTTGATGCTTTCTTCTGAAATTTCTGCAGAAGCATAAGTCGTTTGGTCTTTGGTATCTTTTCCGCTCATCACATTCAATACAATGCGAATGTCTTCAATGGATTTAGCAATCGGCCCCACACAATCTGTAGAGGAGGCATACGCCATCAATCCATAACGAGAAATGCGCCCGTAAGTAGGTTTCAAGCCATAAACATGGTTGTAACCAGCAGGTTGGCGTACAGAACCACCTGTGTCGCCACCAATGGAAAACACGGTGTAATCTTTCGCTACATTGACCGCAGAACCACCACTGGAACCACCACCAACTAAATCGGGGTTTATCGCATTTTTTACCGCTCCGAAAATGGTGTTTTCTGAAGATGACCCATGACCGAAACTATCACAGTTTTCTTTTACCAACGGAATGGCGCCAGCATCCAATAATTTCTGGATAGCCGTTGCTGTGTAAGCCGATTTGTAGTTTTTTAGTAACTCTGAACTCGCTGTGGTCTTCGTGCCTTGAACCATGTACACATCTTTAATGCCAAACGGAATACCTTCCAATAAACCAATGGTTTCACCTTTGGCAATTTTAGCATCCACTTTGGCGGCCAAATCGAGTGCTAAAGTATCTAGCAAACTGTTGACCGTGTTGTGTGTATTTTGTTTTAATAAGTCTAATTTTCCTTGTACCAAATCTGTACAAGTTATGTCTTTATCCATCAATTGCTGATGGATTTTGTGTATTTGAGAATCCATAATTATTCTTCTATCACTTTAGAAACCACTAAATAACCATTTTTTTCTTTCGGGAAGTTTTCAATGATGATTTGTTTTTCCAAAGCAGAACTTTCCATCACCACATCGTCTCTTAAGTTATCTAAAGACACGCCATTATTATGATTATTATTAAAAGAGTTATTATTTGTTGGTTGTGCATTTTTAATCACTTCAAATAATTTGTTCACAGCCTCAGAGGGCTGCGCTCCTTTAATACTGGACAATACGTCCACAGTCATAATTTTACTCATGTCTTTTTTGTTTGGTTTATAAGTGAAACTTTTAAGCCTGCAAAATTACGAAAGTTTTTGTGGAGTTGGGTATATGTGGGCTTGAAAGTTTAATCTGTGGATTTCATTTTAAGAAATGATTCATTTTATGAAAAAACCAAGTATATTTAATTTGTGAATTTGAAGATTTTCGCAACACGTTATCAGTTGCCTTTAAAACACCCATTTACTATTTCCCGATACACTGTGGATACGCAGGAAACAGTGATTGTTGCTATTTCAAACGGCGAGATTTCTGGCTATGGCGAGGCAACTGTAAACCCGTACTATAACAGCACGGTTGAAAAGATAAAGGCTTCGATAGAACGTGTGAAATCAATTGTTGAAAACAGTTTTGGAACATATCCCGAAGATTTGTGGCGCCAATTGGAACCGAAATTACGGCAAGATTATTTTGCGCTTTGTGCCATTGATTGTGCGTATTGGGATTTTTATGCAAGATTGAACAAGAAAACATTACGAAGTTTTTGGAGTGATACAAATGAAAAAACACCGAAAACTAATTATACCATTGGCATGGATTCTATTTCAAAGATGAAATCTAAAATCATTGAAAAACCTTGGCCCATTTATAAAATAAAATTGGGGATTTCTAATGATTTGGAAATGATTCAAGAATTAAGAAACATCACAAATTGCGTTTTCAGAATTGATGCCAATTGTGCTTGGACTGTTGAAGAAGCTATAAATAAATCCAAAGCATTAAAAGCATTAAACGTTGAATTTATAGAGCAACCCCTAAAAGCAGATGCATGGGAAAGCATGAAAATTTTAAAAGAAAAAAGCGTCCTACCCATAATTGCTGATGAAAGTTGCCAAAAATTACAAGATATTGAAACCTGTGCCGAAACGTTTCACGGCATTAACATCAAACTGATGAAATGTGGTGGCATTACGCCAGCTTTAAAAATGATTGAAAAAGCCAGAAAACTTCATTTAAAAGTGATGGCAGGTTGCATGACGGAATCTACTATTGGGATTTCTAATTTAGTACAACTCGCTCCGCTTTTGGATTATTTGGATGCCGATGGCGCCATGCTTTTAAAAGGAGATATTGCAACAGGTGTTCGTTTTGAGAATGGAAATATTATATTTTCTGAAGATTTTGGTTCGGGTACAAAATTGCTTTGATTTTGATGAAAACAGTCCTCATTTCAACTTTAATTTGAAGAATGCCAAGTCTGAAATTTACGTTTTAAGCCATCCTTTAGATTTTACTTTTGAAATATTGCTAAAAAAACATAAAAATCTATTTTAAGCTGTTTTTTAGACGATTTAAGAGCTTTTTGAGTAATCAACAAATGTTGATAATTATATGAAGACATCGATAAAATGCTTTTTAAAAGGTTTATTATTTCGTATATTTGTTTGTATTCAAAAGGGTGCTATCAGGCATCTTTTTTTGTGAAATAGAAAATAGCAATAAACAATATTCAATAATAATATGAGCGAACCAAAAGAAGAATTCAATAAGCACAATTATTCCGCAGATAGCATTCAGGCACTAGAAGGCATGGAGCACGTACGTATGCGTCCATCTATGTATATTGGCGATGTTGGCACACGGGGTCTGCACCATTTGGTATATGAGGTCGTGGACAACTCCATTGATGAGGCTTTAGCGGGCCATTGTAATAACATTACGGTTATTATCAATGAAGATAATTCGATTACCACAGAAGATGACGGTCGTGGTATCCCTGTAGATTTACACAAAAAAGAAGGTGTTTCCGCACTTCAAGTGGTTATGACCAAAATTGGGGCAGGAGGTAAGTTTGATAAAGATTCCTATAAAGTTTCCGGCGGCCTGCACGGCGTAGGTGTGAGTTGTGTGAATGCTTTATCAGAGCACTTAACAGCTACTGTATATAGAAATGGGGATATTTGGCAACAAGAGTACGAACGCGGAAAAGCGTTATATCCTGTTAAGAAAATTGGAGAAACGGATAAGCGAGGGACTATTGTTACCTTTAAGCCAGATTCGACGATTTTTACCCAAACTTTAGAATATAGTTACGATACTTTGGCCAGTAGATTGCGTGAATTGGCGTATTTGAACAAAGGCATTACCATTCATTTAATTGATAAAAGAACCATAAAAGAAGATGGCGAATTTGAAGGCGAAACATTTCATTCTGAAGAAGGTTTAAAAGAATTCATCAAGTTTTTAGATGGAAACAGAGAGCCTTTAATGAAAGACGTTATTGCTTTTGAAGGCGAAAAAAATGGCGTGCCTGTTGAGGTTGCCATGGTTTATAATACATCATATGCAGAAAATTTACATTCTTATGTGAATAATATCAATACGCACGAAGGAGGTACACACCTTTCAGGTTTCCGTCGTGGTTTGACCATGACTTTGAAAAAGTATGCCGATGAATCGGGGTTATTAAAGAATTTGAAATTTGAAATTGCCGGGGATGATTTTCGCGAAGGCTTAACAGCCATTATTTCAGTAAAAGTTCAAGAACCACAATTTGAGGGACAAACAA
>CAXBNH010000077.1:0-11032 GCA_963976905.1 uncultured Algibacter sp. | reverse complement strand
ATTGCTATTGGGGTCAAAAAATTTTATAAACTTAAAAAGTCAAGATGACTTCGATATAAACCGTTTCTACTTTTCAAAAGTCTTTAAGGTTTTTATTATAATCCCTACACAATCTAACAATTGGGTTTTATTCATCACTAAAGGCGGTGCAAAACGGATGATATTGCCATGGGTCGGCTTTGCAAGCAGTCCGTTGTCACGCAATACCAAACAGATGTTCCAAGCAGTATCGCTGTCTTCCGTATCGTTTATAACAATGGCGTTGAGAAGCCCTTTTCCTCTAACCAATTTTGCAATGTTACTGGTTTTTATATACGTGTTTAACTCCTCTCTAAACAACTGCCCAAGCACTTCAGCATTATCGGCCAGCTTTTCATCTTGAATGACTGTTAAAGCAGCTATGGCAACAGCTGCCGCCATGGGGTTTCCACCAAACGTACTGCCGTGTGTTCCCGGTGTCATCACGCCCATAATGTCATTATTTGCCAGAACGGCACTCACAGGGTACACGCCACCACTTAAGGCCTTGCCAAGAATCAAAATATCTGGTTTTACATGTTCATGATCTACCGCTAGCAATTTGCCTGTTCTACCAATGCCTGTTTGCACTTCATCTGCAATAAACAAAACAGAATAAGCTTCACATAATGCTTTGGCTTTTGCCAAATAGCCTTCGCTCGGCACATTAACCCCAGCTTCCCCTTGAATGGGCTCTACTAAAAATCCCGCAATATTAGGATTGTTTTTTAAAGCTTCTTCTAGCGCGTCTAAATCATTATAATCGATGTTAATAAAACCATTGGAATACGGTCCGAAATTTTTATTTGCTTTGGCATCACTCGAAAACGAGACGATGGTTGTGGTGCGTCCATGAAAATTCTTATTACAAACCACGATTTTGGCTTCGTTTTCTTTAATGCCTTTCACATCATAACCCCATTTTCTGCAAATTTTTAAAGCGGCCTCCACGGCTTCAGCTCCAGAATTCATTGGCAACAACTTTTCATAACCAAAATATTCGCAAGCAAACTTTTCATAACGCCCCAAAATATTATTGTAAAATGCTCTGGAAGTTAAGGTCAATGTTTGTGCTTGTTCCATCAAAGCACCAACGATTTTTGGGTGGCAATGTCCTTGATTGACTGCCGAATATGCAGATAAAAAATCATAATACTTCTTCCCGTCAACATCCCAAACATAAACACCTTCGCCTTTACTCAACACTACGGGTAATGGATGGTAAGTGTTGGATCCATATTGGGTTTCCAAAGCGATTGCTTGTTCTGTGGTCAGCGGTTTCAAAACGGCCATTTTTATATGTTTTTAGTTGATGAATCAATCTTTCAGGGTTTCAAAACGGAGAGAAATCATCTTTATAAATAGGGCGCAAATTAACAAATATTTAGTCGCTCCAAGAAATGTTATTCTGATATTTTCCCAGAAAGCGAGGACACTTGCAGCTCTAATCTTTTTAACTCTCTCATAATGGCATTTTTATGCATGTGCATCCAAAAATGGAGTTTTATCATGCTCATTACTATAAGACAAACGATTACTGCTCCCACCCATAAAATGAGGTCGTTCGTTTTTTCCACATCCATAGTTTGAATGATACAATAAATAAGCAAACCAAAAACAGCCATATTAAAAACATGCATCACTAGCACTAGCCATGAGTTTTTTCCTTTAAACAAACCTTTAACCTGTCCAAAAAGTCCCTGCTCATCCAGCTCATCATAAAATCTAGCTTCTTCTTGAGTTAAGGTTTCTCTGATTAATTTGTCAATGTCTTCCGTATTAGTTTTCATAAGTTTTATATTTTAATGTTTGTTTTAATGTTTCTCTTGCATGAAATAATCTCGATTTGGCTGTTCCTATGGATATATTCAAAATGTCCCCTATTTCTTTTAATGAACAATCTTCAATATAAAAAAGTTTAATAACATGCTGTTGTTTCTTAGGAAGCGCTTGTACTGCTTTTAAAAGATTATTTTTTAACTGCAAATCATCAACGGCTTCCTCTGGAATTTCTTTCTGTTCGTATTTGTATAATTCCAGTTCATCTCTCATTTTATTATTGGCATGTATCCAATCAATGGATTTTCTGTAAACAATTCGAAAACTCCAACTTTTAAAACTATTTGGATTTCTTAGCGTATCCATTTTCTCTATGATGGTTTTCCAACTATCCTGAGCAATATCTTTAGCTACATCTGGATCTTTAACCATCCAAAAGGCCTTTTTACAAAATAGCTTATGCCAACGAGCAACCAATTTAACTATGGCGCTTTGATTGCCATTAAGATAATCCAACACCAAGTTACCGTCTATATTACTTTCATTTTTATCCATTAATATGTTTTGGCTGATACTTTAAAGACACGAGAAAACAGATAAGGTTCATTTTATTTTCATCCAAATGAAAATCTATTAAAGTTAATAGAAATAAAGCAGCAATTATCTGTTGCTATTATTATTTTTGCAACATGTCAAAGAGAAGAGCAAAAAAACAGGTTTTTGAAAACATAGAAGTCATTGATGCCGCAGCAAAAGGCAAAACCATTGGTAAAGCACCAGATGGCAGAGTTATTTTCTTGCCCAACGCTGTACCAGGCGATGTGGTAGATGTACAAACTTTTAAAAAGCGAACCGCATATTATGAAGGAAAAGCAACCATATTCCACAAATTATCAGACAAAAGAACCGAACCAGCTTGTGAGCATTTTGGTACTTGCGGTGGTTGCAAATGGCAGGATATGGCGTATGAGCACCAATTATTTTACAAACAAAAAGAAGTTACCAATAATTTATCCCGGATTGGGCATATTGAATTACCAGAGATTACGCCTATTTTAGGTTCAAAAGATAAATATTTCTATAGAAATAAAATGGAATTTTCGTTTAGTGATAGCCGTTGGTTAACCCTTGAAGAAGTACAATCAGATGACGATTTAGGTAATAGAAACGCTTTAGGTTTTCACATTCCGGGCATGTGGGACAAAATATTGGATGTGAAAAAATGCCACTTGCAAGCAGACCCCTCAAACGCCATAAGAAATACCGTTAAAAAGTTTGCGCTTGAAAATGATTTGGAATTTTTCAATACCCGTAACCAAACAGGTTTTTTGCGCACCATGATGATTCGTACGTCCAGCACAGGCGATATTATGGTCATGATCCAGTTTTTTAAGGAAGATAAAACCAATCGTGAGTTGTTATTAAATTTTATTGCTGAAACGTTTCCACAGATAACCTCATTGCAATACGTTATCAATGAAAAAGCAAACGACACCATTTACGACCAAGATGTGATTTGCTATAAAGGCAGCGACCATATTTTTGAAGCCATGGAAGGTTTGAAATTCAAAATAAATGCCAAATCTTTTTATCAAACCAATTCTGACCAAGCTTTTGAACTCTATAAAATTACTCGAGAATTTGCGGGCCTAACAGGAAATGAACTCGTTTATGACCTTTACACAGGCACGGGCACCATTGCACAATTTGTTGCTAAAAAAGCTAAAAAAGTAGTGGGTGTTGAAGCTGTTCCCGATGCTATTATTGCTGCCAAAGAAAATGCACAATTAAACCAGATTAATAACGTTGAATTCTTTGTTGGAGATATGAAACAGGTTTTCAATGTGGAGTTTATCAATAAGCACGGGCACCCCGATGTGATTATTACGGACCCTCCTCGGGATGGCATGCATAAAGATGTGGTACAGCAAATATTGAATATTGCCCCTAAAAAAGTGGTGTACGTAAGTTGCAATAGTGCCACTCAGGCCCGAGATTTAGCATTGATGGACGCCATGTACAAAGTTACCAAAACGCAAGCTGTGGATATGTTTCCGCAAACTTTTCATGTTGAAAATGTTGTACTTTTGGAAAAAAGATAGAATAAAAAGAATAATAAAACATGATGTCATTTTGTTCCAATAATTATCAGGATTTTCAAAAGCATCATTCAAAATATAAAAATGAAATATTTAAAACCATTATTAATAGCAACTTTTTTTCTTGTTGCCTTTTTTGTAATAAGTTGTGAGCGCGATGATATTTGTCCAGAAAGTACACAAACCACGCCCAAACTAGTCATTCAAGCGTATGATGCCGCTGTTCAGGAAAACAGAAAAAACATTTTTGGGTTGCGCATTCAAGGTATTGATAATGATAACGTTTTGGAAGGCTACAACATCATTACTGAAGATGACCTTGTTTTACCATTAAGAACAGATGCCACCACCACACAATACAGCCTTAGAAAAGACACCTCAATAAATAATAATGGCACACCAGAAGACGCTAGTGATGATTTTTTTAATGGCAATGAAGACATTATAACCATCACATATACCACCGAGCAAGTTTATGTATCGCGCGCCTGTGGCTATAAAACCATTTTTAATAATGTGTCTCTTACCATTGAGCCCGACAGCGATAACTGGATTTTATCAAGACAAACAACCAGCGACAATCAAACTTTAGAAAATGAACAAGCAGCACTTTTCAATATATACCATTAATATGGCAATCCTGCTGCTTTCTTGTGCCACTATGCAAGCACAAAACGACAGCATACCAAATAAACCCAAAGACTCTATAAGAATCCAACAGAAATATGGCCTGCGGGTTGGTGTGGATACCGGTAAAATCATTCGGTCATTTTTAGATGATGACTATACAGGCTTTGAAGTCATGGCTGATTTTAGGTACAGTAATCGTATGTATATTGCGGGCGAATTAGGCATTGAGGAAAAAAATACAGTAAACGATTATTTAAACGTTACCACCAAAGGCACTTACATTAAAGGCGGTATTGATTATAATTTATACCAAAATTGGTTGGATATGGACAACATGGTATATACGGGTTTCCGCTTGGGCGCCAGTTCTTTTAGCCATACGCTCAATAGCTTTCAAACTTATAGCACCAACCAATATTGGGCGCCTCAATTGACATCAGATGCCAGTCAGGATTTTAATGGTTTGACCGCTGTTTGGCTGGAACTTATTGTCGGTATAAAAGCGGAAATTTTCAAAAATCTTTATCTAGGGCTTAACGTGCAACTAAAAGCTTTGGTTACTGAAAAAGTACCCGCAAATTTTGAGAACATTTACATTCCTGGATTTAACAAAACGTATGACAGCAGTGCTATTGGTGCAGGCTACGGCTATTCCATTTCATACAGGATTCCGCTTTATAAAAAGGAAAAAATTGTAGCTCCAGTTAATTAGGTATACCTTTTGATTACTAAATAGAAATTTATAAAATACCCTGAAAACGAGAAACCCCCTTTAAAGCATGAAGCACTTTACATTACTTATATTATTTTCTTTAATCTATTTAAGCGGAAATACCCAAAACTCTACCTTAGTCAATGCTTACTACACAAGGGCCCAACAAGAGTACACACAAGAAAATTATGGTCAAGCCATTTCTTTTCTTGAAAAGGCCAATGAATATCTAGGTGCAACAACAAATCCTGAAATAACCTATTTATTGGCAAAATCACATTATCGCTATGATGTAAATGTTTTAAAAGCCAAACAATTGTTTTTAAAATTTCGTTATGAAGCAAAGGCCGGTAATCATAAAACAGAGGAAGTTTCAGAAATAATCAATGACATAGAAAATTCTGATGCAATTGATGATTCTGGCTATTTCAAAGATTTATCGGGAAGAAGTGGTACTAAAAAAACGTTTTTTAGAGATGGCACCTTACAAAAATCAGAAAACTTTGAAAACGGATTATTAAACGGAGACTATCAAGAAAATTTTGAAAATGGCATCCTATATAAGGAAGGTAGTTACGAAAACGGATTTTTAAATGGTATACTTAAAACCTATCACAATAACGGAAACATAAAACTCATAACCCATTATAGTGATTCTGAGAAGCATGGCACAGAGGAAGTGTACAACATACATGGTATTTTAACCGAAACACTTTCGTATGCATTGAACAAGAAAAATGGCAGTTTTAAAACGTTTTATGAGGATGGCAAAAAAATAAAAGCCGAAGGGAGCTATAAAGACAATACCTTTGCTGGTGTTTATAAAAAATACTATGAAAACGGGCAATTGGCATTAAGCTGTATTTATGGAGACGAAGGTATAAAAGATGGTCCAGAAATAAAATACTATAAAAATGGAAACCAACAATGGATTAAAAATTATCAGAAAGGCAAGCTTGTTGGCATTCAAAAGCATTTTTATGACAACAAACAATTAAGCAAATGGGAAGTTTACAATGAAGAAGGCAAACAACATGGCGAAAATATAGAGTATTACAAAAACGGGGTACTTGCCATTAACATACGCTATGAAAACGGCCATGTGATAGACGTCATAAATCAGCAAAACGCTAAAGGAAGAAGCGTTAGCAAAAGCAAGCTTAAGCAAAACCCTTATGGTACGGGCCAAATCACAAAACTACATGACAACAACAAGATAAGTTACCATGCCATTTACACCGATGGTGTTTTGGATGGCGAGATAAAAACATATTATGAAAATGGCCAATTAAAGTGTGAAGGGTTTTATAACTACGGAAGCAGGGATGGCGAATTTAAACACTACTACAGTACAGGAACCTTAAAATCAGAAGGGCATTACAAATCCAATAACGAACTGGGTTTTAAAGACGGTCTTCATACCGAGTATTACGAAACTGGCGAACTAAAAAGCAAAACCGTTTACCAATACAATAAAGAAATCGAAAAAACCACCTATTACAAAAACGGCAATAAAAGTGCAGCATACAATTATGTAATTGATGATTGGGAGTATTTTGCTGAGGCTGAGTGAACTCAAAATCTATTTATTTTCAACTTATAAAATGACCTCAATTAATACATGCGTTATTTCATTATCAGCTCATCATTATTTTCTAATGAAAAACCATAACTTAGCTTGTTGGACACAGCCTTTAAAACGGATTCATTTCAGAAATCAAGCATAAGCAAGCACTTATAACCATGTTTTTCTGATAATCAATAAAACACAAACCAATGAAAAAACTAATCTTGTTACTTATTTTAATTCAGATTTCTAACCTAACAACAGGTCAAAGCAAATCTGATTTTTCAGTTGTTTTTAATCATGTGGCCTTGTCCGTAAAAAATCTAGATCAATCTGCTGAATTTTACATGAATACGCTAAATCTTAAAGAAATTACAAATAAAACCAAAAAAGAAAGCAGGCGTTGGCTCTCGTTAGGTGAAGGAAAAGAATTGCATTTAATTTCGGATTACGAAGGCGATATACAGGTAACCAAAGCCGTTCATTTGGCGTTGACAACATCTAACTTTGACGCGTTTTTAAAGAAACTTGAATCTATGAAAATAAGCTATTCAGACTGGGACGGAAACCCAAATATAGTAAGCATTCGTGCGGATGGCATACGGCAGGTTTTCTTTCAGGACCCCAATGGCTATTGGATAGAAGTTAACAGCGTTGGAAAGTAAAGCAACCTATTAAAACAATTGAATTTCTATGAAAAGAGAGTATTGATTTTTATATTTTACCTAATTTTTTCTTTTGGAGCAAATTGTCAAAAAACAAGCTACAAAACCGTTGAATACCCAAATAATTATAAAGCCCAAATAGATGTTATTTACACCAAGGTAGATACTTGGGAAGGCCGTATGGATTTATATACAAATCCTACATCAGAACAACCAATGCCCATGGTTATAAACATTCATGGTGGTGGTTGGAACCATGGCGAAAAAGAATCACAAAGTGGTTTCGGGTCTTTTTTTTAAAACGGTTATGCGGTTGCCAATGTGGAATATCGATTGGTGGACGTAGCCCCTGCCCCAGCTGCTATTGAAGATATTCGTTGTGTTTTGATATATTTATACAAACATGCCGAAACATTGAATATCGATACCAACAAAATTGTTATTATGGGCGGCTCTTCTGGTGGACATTTGGCACTTATGGCTGGCTTATTAGGAAACGAAAACCGTTTTGACACTCATTGTCCTTTTGATCACAACATCAAAGTAGCCGCTATTATTGATAAATATGGAGTTACTGATTTAGCACCACTTGCCTATTGGAAATCTGCAAAAAATTGGTTGGGTAACGAATACAAAAACAACGTCTTCATAGAATCCATATCTCCTTTACATTATGTATCTGAACAAAATCCGCCAACCTTTATAATTCATGGCGATGCCGACCCTATTGTACCTTATCAACAATCTGTTTTGCTTTTTAAAAAATTAAAACAGCATGGTGTTAAAACAGAATTTATGACCTTAAAAGACGGCGAACATGGCAAGTTTTTAAAAGAAGATAATGAACGATTTAATGAAAGGGTTTGGGTGTTTTTGAGAACGCTGAATTTGTAATTTGTTTTTTCTGCAAAGATTTAACCTATAGTGAAGGCTCAGGAAACCTTCTAATGCTCATATATCTTTTATATCTATCAAAAATATTAAAACTTTTAGAATCAATGCGGGGGTCATTCGTTTTCATTAGTTCATCCATCAAAATCTTTTTTATATCATTTTCAATAGTATTATAATCTGCTATGCCTGACAGATTGTGCAAACAAGCACTATCTGATTTTACATTGTATAATTCAAATTCCGGACGTTTTTCGATTGCTAATTTAAAATATTCGGCTTCTTTTAAGGTGTCATGGTTTTCAATTAAGTTTGTTTTAGATGGTGATTCATCAATATCTGCAAATACGGATTGATACACATATCTTTTGTTTTTATCTAAACCATATAAAGGCTGCAATTTAAGAGTGTCTTGAGCATCAATTTTTTGTGGAGCACCAGCGGGCCATCGTTCAGGAGTTATGTTCCATATAAATAAATATTCCCCTTTTTTGACGAATCGTTGTGGATACCCCAAGTTTTGATATCTTGAAGAAGAATGCCTTTCCCTGCCAGAAAACACAGTACGATTATCGTCTTCTTTGTTTGATTTTAACAAACCCCATATACTTTTCCCAGTTATTGGCATCATGTTATCAGGGCTTGTTTGTGCCACTTCTAAAATAGTTGGAGCTATGTCTATGAAACCTATAGGGGTATTATTTATTTTTCCTCCTTTTATTTCCTTAGGATATCTTATGGCCATTGGAACATGCACACCATATTCATAACAATTGGCTTTAGCTCTTGGAAAAGCCATACCATTATCTGATGTCACTATTACAATAGTATTATCCAATTCACCAATATCTTCAAGATAATCCAACATTTTTTGCAAGTGAGAATCAAACCACTCAATCTCTACTGCATAATCTAAAAGATCGCCTCTAATTTCCTCATTATCGGGTAAAAATTCAGGCACTTCAGCATCTTCTAATTTTTTGCCCATTTTTTTCCAAGATCCTTTTTCAAATGACCTATGGGGCTCATGAGATCCAAACCAAAAGAAAAATGGCTTGTCGTCCTTGCTTTTTTCTATGAAATATTTAAAATTCTCTGCATAATTATTATTAGCAATCCCTGAAGCAAATTTATCATCACTGTTTTCCTTATAACTCACATTGTTGTAGGCAGGACCACCAGCATTTTCTTTGCGCCACAAGGAATCATTTTCATTTCTTGCATATTGAAAAGGGTCAACACCTTTACCTGTTCTACCTACCAAATAGCCATTAGCCTCAATCTCATCAATAAAAGGTACATGTTTTTTCATCCAAGAAGACCCGTGCTGACCCGATTGTTCATTTTGCCAATGATGCCTTCCTGTTACCAATGCACTTCTTGAAGGGGCACACCCTGGAGAGCCTGCATAGCAATTGGTGAAATAAACACCTTCTTTTGCAATTCTATCAAAACCGGGCGTGTTAATAAAGTTACTTCCAAAAAAACTTGTGTGTGGATAAGACTGATCGTCACTAATCACAAATAAAATATTTGGTCTTTTATTTTGATTTGACTTAGAAACACAACCAGTTAACAATAAACCAATAAAAAATACTTGAAACTTCATTTGAATTTTATTTAATTATAGCCTTCTTAAAAAAAATTGAAATTTAAGAACCCTAATTCATATACTTCCCTTTCTTACTACCTTCATACATCACATATTTTACCAAACGTGCTTCCAGTTTGGCATTGAACAAATGTATTTTTCGTGAAGGCCGTAACCCCACATGCTTAAGTGCATCGAGGTTTGAAGTGATAAACCAAGCGTCGGTCTCTGGGTAATTTTGTTTTAAAGTGTCTCCAATATTTTTATAGAATGCTTCCATATCAATATTCAAACGTTCGCCATACGGTGGGTTGAAAACCATGTGCAATTTGGCTTCGCCTCCTTTTTGGGTTTTAAAAAAATCTTCGTGCTTCACTTCTATAAAATCTTCCAATTGGGCGTTTTTCACGTTTTCTATGGCTTTGTTTACAGCACTTGGCGCTTTATCGTAACCCGTTATTTTATGGTGGAAATCACGTGTTTTTTTAAGCAATGATTCTTCTATTTTTTCAAACAGATCCACATCCCAATCTTGCCAGCGTTCAAAAGCAAATTCCTTTCGCATGAGATTTGGCGGAATATTACAGGCAATCATCGCGGCTTCAATAAGCATGGTGCCACTACCGCACATGGGGTCCATAAAATCGGACTGCCCATCCCAGCCCGAAAGCATAATCATTCCTGCGGCCAAAACTTCGTTTATCGGCGCAATATTGGTCGCGGTTTTGTAACCACGTTTGTGCAAGGAATCACCCGACGAATCTAAAGAAATAGTACATTGGCGTCTATCAATATGCACATTTACCTTTAGGTCTGGAAATTTTAAATCCACATTGGGGCGTTGCCCATCGGTGTCCCTAAATTTATCAACAATAGCATCTTTTGTTTTCTGTGCTATGAAAAGCGAATGCGAAAACAAATCGGAATGAATGGTAGCATCTATCGCCAAAGTTCCTGTTGGTTTTAAATACGGCGTCCAATCCATGGCATAAATTTTATCGTATAGATCTTTTTCATTATTTACCGTAAACGCATGTATGGGTTTTAAAATTTTAATAGCAGTTCGCAAAGCTAAATTGG
>CAXBNH010000076.1:0-11044 GCA_963976905.1 uncultured Algibacter sp. | reverse complement strand
CTATCAACATGCCTTACATTACTGAGCGTTGGCCAGGTGGTATGTTAACAAACTTTGTGACTATCAGAAAAGCAGTTAAAAAAATGGCTTCTATTGATAGAATGAAGAAAGATGGTACATTTTTAACCTTATCTAAAAAAGAGCGTTTGCAAGTGGATCGTTTAAGAGCTAAGTTAGAAAAAAACTTAGGTTCTATTGTAGACATGACCCGTTTGCCTGGTGCTTTGTTTGTTGTAGATATTAAGCGTGAGCATATCGCGATTAAAGAAGCTCAAAAATTAAACATTCCAATTTTTGCTATGGTGGATACCAACTCAGACCCACGTCAAGTTGATTATGTAATCCCTGCAAATGATGACGCTTCAAAATCAATCGATAAAATTTTATCTCACGTAACAGCTGCAATCGCTGAAGGTTTAACAGAGCGTAAAGCTGATAAGGCTGAAAAGGATGCTTCTGACGATACAGAAAAAGCGCCTAAAGCAAAAAAAGCGCCTAAGGCTAAAAAAGTTGCCGCAGACGAAGAAGAATAATTAATAATTTACACAATACAAATAAGTCGTTTTAATTCTTTTCTTAGTTGAAATAATTTTAACGACTTTTTTAAATTAAAAAAAGATATGGAATCTACAGTAAAAATTACAGCCGCAGAAGTAAACAAGTTAAGACAAGCTACTGGTGCGGGCATGATGGATTGTAAAAAAGCTTTGGTTGAAGCTGGTGGAGATTTTGATAAAGCTATAGACGTTTTACGTAAAAAAGGACAAAAAGTAGCAGAAAAAAGAGCCGATAGAGATTCTTCTGAAGGTGCTGCTATCGCTAAAATTAATGCAGACGAAACCGAAGGTGTTGCTATTGTATTAGGTTGTGAAACTGATTTTGTTGGTAAAAACGATAACTTCGTGGCACTTGCAAATGATTTGGCTGAAATAGCTTTAAATTATGATACCAAAGAAGCATTTTTGGAAGCGGATTTTGGTGGCATGACCGTTGCTGAAAAATTAACCGAGCAAACAGGTGTTATTGGTGAAAAATTAGATATTACCTCATTTGAAAAATTAGAGGCACCTTATGTAGGGGCTTATGTTCATATTAACAAAATTGCTGCTTTAGTTGGATTGTCTGCAAAAGTTGATAACGCTGAAGTTTTAGTTAAAGATGTAGCGATGCAAGTAGCTTCTATGGGCGCTACAACATTGTCTTACAAAGATTTTGACCCTGCGTTTGTTGCTGCGGAAACAGAAGCTAGGATTGCAGTTATTGAAAAAGATAATATTGAATTAGGGCGTTTGGGTAAAACCCTTAAAAATGTGCCTCAATATATTTCTATGGCGCAAATCACTCCTGAAGTATTGGCCAAAGCTGAAGAAGCTGCAAAAGCAGAATTGAAAGCAGAAGGCAAACCAGAACAAATCTGGGATAGAATCTTGCCAGGAAAAATGGAGCGTTTTATCTCTGATAACACTACTTTGGATCAAGAGAAATGTTTATTGGATCAAAACTTCATCAAAGATGATAAAATAAGCGTTGCTAAATATGTAGCATCTTACGGCGATGTTGAAATCACAGGTTTCAAAAGAGCTACCGTAGGGGAGTAAGCCATAAGAAACACTTACCGATATATCGGTATTGTGAATTTGATAAATAAAAACCATCATACTATATAGTATGATGGTTTTTTTTATGTAAAAATTCCGCTTTAGCAATTTAAGATATTGTTTATATTTGCACAACTTTGTTTCTGTGTATCCCGAGAACTATCGGAAGGAAATATTATCACATGTTTATGAAATACAAAAGAATACTACTAAAATTATCTGGAGAGGCTTTAATGGGCGAGCGTCAATATGGGATTGATCCAGAACGTTTAGCAGAATATGCCGAAGATATAAAAACCATTATCGACAAAGGTGTTGAGGTTGCCATAGTGATTGGTGGCGGTAACATTTTTAGAGGGCTTTCAGGAGCAAGCAATGGTATGGATCGTGTGCAAGGGGATCACATGGGCATGTTGGCAACGGTTATCAATGGGTTGGCATTACAAAGTGCTTTAGAAGATACTGGTGTGCCAACACGGTTACAATCTGCCGTGCATATTAATCAAGTGGCTGAGCCTTTTATACGAAGAAAAGCGATGCGCCATTTGGAGAAAGGACGTGTGGTTATTTTTGGTGGTGGTACAGGAAATCCGTATTTTACTACCGATTCTGCCGCTGTTTTAAGAGCCATTGAAATTGAAGCAGATGTGATTTTAAAAGGCACCCGTGTAGATGGTATTTACAATGCAGATCCAGAAAAAGACAGTAAAGCCGTTAAATTCAATACCATTTCTTTTGAAGAGGTTTTGAAAAAAGGACTGAAAGTTATGGATACTACCGCTTTCACTTTAAGTCAAGAAAACGAATTGCCCATTATTGTTTTTGATATGAACAAAAAAGGGAATTTGCTTAAAGTGGTTTCAGGAGAAAAAATAGGTACGGAAGTTAACATATAATATCTGGTGTAATTTTTGCATATTTATTGACCAAAAAAGTTTTACAATGAACGAAGACATACAATTTATATTAGACGGCACAAAAGAAGCTATGGACAATGCCATTAAGCATTTAGAAAAGCAATTTGTCAACATCAGGGCAGGAAAAGCAAGCCCAGCCATGCTTGGTAGTGTGATGGTAGATTATTATGGGGCTCAAACCCCATTGAGTCAAGTGGCTAACGTGAATACGCCCGATGGTAGAACCATTACCGTTCAGCCTTGGGAAAAAAGTATGTTGCAAGAAATAGAGCGTGGCATTGCGTATGCTAATCTTGGTTTTAACCCTATGAACAATGGTGAAACCATTATTATAAACGTACCGCCTTTAACGGAAGAACGTCGTCGCGATTTGGCCAAACAGGCCAAAGCCGAAGCCGAAGATGCTAAAATAAGTGTGAGAACAGCACGTAAAGATGCCAACAACGATATTAAAAAATTAGACGATGATGTTTCTGAAGATCTTAAAAAGAATGCAGAAATAGATGTGCAACAAATGACTGATAAATTCGTTAAAAAAGTTGATGATCTTTTCGATGTAAAAGAAAAGGAAATCATGACCGTATAAATTTTAAAAGCGCGACTACTTCGGCTGCGCACAGTGCCAAATGTCGCTTTTTTAATAAATTTCTAGTACTTTTTGCACCACAAATGATAAAACGTTGTATCTTATTTTTTTTTATTATTTGTGTAACTTCGTTGCAAGCACAGTCTTTCTCAAATGATATTGTTGAGCAGAAGCAGGATTCCATTAAAAAGAAGTTGTTGCTAAAAAGCATTGGGAACGGGTATTTTCCAACTAAATATTTCAATTTAGATTTAAGATATTTAATTAAATTCAACCAATACGAAGGGATACGGACAGGGCTTGGTGGCATTACCAATGGGGCGTTTTCAGAAAGATACCGCATCAATGGCTATACGGTTTATGGGTTTAGGGACCACCGTTTTAAATACAGCATAGGAGGCGGGGTTAGGTTGGCCGAAAAAACAAATACATGGTTAAGCGCTTCATACACCGATGATTTACAAGAAACAGGAAGCACCAATTTTTTAACAGACGGCCGCTCTTTTCAATTTTTTGAGCCTCGGTTGTTGAATATCGATTTGTTCCATAAACACATTACAAAAACCATTGCTTTAGAACATCAACTATCCCCAAAGTTGATTTCAGAAACAGAACTTTCAATTAGCAAAATAGACCCTACGTATCCTTATGGCTATGTTTTGGATAATCAAGTGATACATAAATTTGATTTAAGTACCGCTAAAATAGCCATGCAATGGAGCCCGTTTAGCAAGGCTCAATTCTCTGAAACAGCAGAACAAGCGTATCCGCAATTTACGTTGCAGTACACAAAAAGTTTCAAAGATGTTTTTAGTAGTGATTTTGGTTTTTCTAAATGGGATTTTAGGACCATTTATCAAATTGGAGCTAAAAACGACCGTCTTTCTGAAATTATTCTGGTTTCTGGTATTGCTGAAGGCCATACCCCTTTAACGCATCTATACCACGCTTATCCCAATAATATTACTAAAGAAAAGATTTTGCAACGTTTTTCGGTTGCAGGTTTAAACAGTTTTGAGACCATGTTTTTCAATGAATTTTTTTCTGATAAGTTTGCCACACTTCAATTCAAGCATTTTTTAAAACCTTTCCATATAACACAACGCTATAAACCACAATTGGTATTGATAACGCGCTACGCTATTGGCGATATGAAGCATCCAGAAAAGCATCAAAACGTAACGTTTGGCTCGTTAAAAAAAGGATATACAGAATCTGGTTTTGAAATCAATAAACTGCTCTTTGGTTTTGGCTTGAGCTTTACGTACCGTTATGGCGCCTATCATTTGCCAAGTATTAGCGATAATATAGCTTTTAAGTTTACATTTAACGTCTCATTATGAGGTAATATAGTCCTTTTTTCTACCTTTGCGCTTCTTTATAATTCAGCATGTTAAAACTTTTCACGAAAGACTTTTGGGATATTATTGCAAGATTGATTTTGCGTAATAAAATAATAATTTTAGTTGGCATTGTCCTGATTACCATTTTTTTTAGTCTTCAATGGAAAAACATGCGCTTTTCTTATACTGAAGCTAATCTTTTACCGGACGACCATGAGGTAAATCTTGTTTATAAAGATTTTTTAAAAACTTTTGGAGAGGAAGGTAATCTTATTGTGCTTGGAGTAAAGGACAGCACATTATTTACAACTGAAAAATTAAACGCTTGGAACAAGCTTTCAGACCAATTCAAAGGCTATGATGCCGTTGAAACGGTTATATCTATTAAAGACCTTCAAAAGTTGGTTAAAGATACAGTTCATGAAAAGTTTGTTTTAAAACCGTTCATTAAAGATTCCGTTGCTTCCGTAGCGCAAATTGAAACGCTTGAAGATGAGCTTTTCAATCAATATCCTTTCTACGATAATTTTTTGTTCAATAAGAAAACAAAAACGGTGCGTACTGCCATTTATATGGATAAAAGCATTGTGAACACGGCCGCTAGAAAAGATTTTATAGTAGATGTTTTAATACCAAAAATTGAAGCTTTTGAAAAGGATACCAATTTGGACGTTAGAATATCTGGCATGCCTTATATCAGAACGCTTAATGCCCAAATAATAGTGGGCGAAATCAACTGGTTTGTTTTGGCGGCTTTATTGGTAACTTCCATTATTTTCTTTTTCTTTTTCAGGTCTTTTAGAGCTACTTTTATTTCGCTTATTGTGGTGTGTATTGGTGTGATGTGGACGCTGGGTATTCTTGGTTTGTTGAACTATGAAATCACGGTTTTAACGGCTTTGATTCCGCCTTTGATTATTGTCATCGGTATCCCAAATTGTATTTTCCTCATCAATAAATACCAGCACGAGGTTAAACTGCACGGCAATAAAGTAAAATCATTGCAACGTGTTATCACTAAAATTGGTAATGCCACCTTAATGACCAATGTGACTACGGCATCTGGTTTTGCTACGTTCATTTTTACTGAAAGTAAACTTTTAAAAGAGTTTGGTATTGTGGCATCGTTGAGTATTTTGGCCATTTTTATTTTGTGCGTGCTCATCATCCCTATTGTTTATACTTTTTTGCCATATCCTAAGGACCGCCATTTAGAGCATTTGAATAAGCGTTGGATTGGTAGTTTTGTAAATTGGACGGAATTTATGGTAAAGAAAAAGCATATCACTATTTATGCTATTTCTGTAGGCTTATTGGCCATGAGCATCATTGGTATTTACCAAATAAAAATATCGGGCAGTTTGATAGAGGATATGCCCAAAAAAGCAGAGTTTTTTGAAGACATACGGTTTTTTGAAAAAGAATTTAACGGTGTGATGCCTTTGGAAATCGTGGTAGATACCAAACGTAAAAAAGGCGTCATGAAATTGTCAACGCTTAAACGTATGGATGAACTTGAAGAGTTGATCATTGAAACGCCAGAACTATCAAAACCAGTATCTGTGGTGGGGTTGGTAAAATATTCCAAACAGGCTTATTACAATGGCAATCCTAAATTTTATCAATTGCCTACCTCGCAGGAAAATAGTTTTATTTTATCGTATGCAAAAAATTCGTCTTCCAGTACCGATTTGCTTAAAAATTTTGTAGATAGTACTGGTCAGTACGCACGTATTACCACGTTTATGAAAGATATTGGTACCGATAAAATGGAGCGTATTGAAGAAAATCTTCAAACAAAAATAGATAAGGTTTTTCCAAAAGAGCAATATAATGTGACCATGACCGGGAAAGCTTTGGTATTCCAAAAGGGGACTAAATATTTGGTTAAAAATTTAGCCATTTCATTATCGTTGGCCATTTTATTAATTTCGGGTTTTATGGCTTATATGTTCAGGTCGGCCAGAATGATAGTTATTTCATTAATTCCCAACCTATTACCGCTATTGGTTACCGCAGGGTTGATGGGGTATTTGGGTGTTCCTATAAAACCTTCTACAATCTTGGTGTTTAGTATTGCCTTTGGTATTTCTGTTGATGATACCATTCACTTTTTAGCAAAATACAGACAAGAGTTACAGGCCAACAATTGGAAAATAAAAGTGTCGGTTTACGGTGCTTTGCGTGAAACTGGCGTGAGTATGTTTTACACCTCTATTGTGTTGTTCTTTGGTTTTTCGGTGTTTATCATCTCTAGTTTTGGCGGTACGGTGGCATTGGGCGCTTTGGTGTCCATTACCTTGTTGTTTGCCATGTTATCAAACTTGTTGCTGTTACCATCTTTGTTGCTGTCTTTAGAGCGAAGTATTGCAAACAAACAAGTGCTGAAAGAACCTGCCATTAATATTATACCAGAGGAAGATGATGATCGATAGTGTGAGAAATATTAAAAATTAGTAAGGCACTTATTTGATTAAACTTTATTTTATAGTCTATTCCTATCTTTTGACTTCTTTTTCAGTTGTTTACAACTTTTTTTTGTAATTTCATTATGCTCATATCATTTTAGAGTATTATTACTTCCTGTAAAAAATCATTAACTAATTAAGATATCCATTATGAAAAAAAAACTACTCCTCTTGACTTTCGCTTTTTTAAGCTTAACCATTACCTATGGGCAAGAATCCTTAGATTACAAAACTACCGAATCCTATGATTCCTTTTCCGATTCTTACACTTTGATTGCAAAAGAAGAATACACCTATTATCCAACGGGTGAATTAAAAATGATTGAATATTTTAGCTGGAATGGTTCTAGTTGGGAAAAAGACAATTATAGAGACGAATATAATTACGATGCAAATGGAAATTTGACAGACAACATCATTACAACGTGGAACGTTTCGACTAGCCAATGGGAAAACCAATATAAAGCAACCATAGAATATACCAATGGCATGATTACAAAACAGACTTATTATAACTGGAATGTAACATGGGTGCCTGAAGACAGGACAGATTTAAATTATGTAGCGAATATGCTTGATACTTTTGACGGATATGAATGGGACGGTTCAGGTTGGGTAGATAGTACCAGGGGCACTTTTAGTTTTAATGCTGGGAAACTTAGTAGCTATACCACAGAAGAGTATGATACTGGTTCATGGAGCCTAACGGATATGAATACTTTTACAAGAAATGGAGCAGGTAAAATTGAAGAGCAGATTCATCAAGAAGATGCTGGATCTGGTCTCCAAAATCAAGATAAATATAGCTATACTTTGGATACTAATGGTAATAGGTTAACTGAAACCTATTCTTCATCTATTACCAATGGTGATCCTTTGGAATTTGAAGATAGAACAGAATATACTTATGATATGGGCGAAGTAATTTCAAGCTATTACCATCCTTTTAATATCAATTCTTTTTTCTATGATCTTCAACTAGAAGATTTTCCGCATTATAATAAAGTGTTAACAAGTAAAGAATACGATTACAATTCAGGGTGGGAACTTGCTTTTCGTTCCACATACCACTATTCTGATGATCCTTTAGGCGTTGAAGAATTTAATCTAGCTGATGCAAATGTTTACCCAAATCCTGTAAACGATATTTTAAATATTGAACTTAAAAACCAAACCAAAGCAGATGTAAGTTTGTTTGACATAAATGGTCGTTTAATTTTAAAACAAAAATTAGAAGACTCGCAAACTCCTATAAATATAGAAACGCTTCATGTTGGTATTTATGTATTAAAAATACAAACAGAACACGGTTTGGCAATAAAGCGTATTTTAAAAAGCTGATACAGTAACATATTGAACCTATTATAAATGATATAAAGAATCCCCTGAAGGGGATTTTTTGTTATTGGAACTATCAGTTTCATCAGAGTCTTTATACAGGTTTAAAATTGTTCTGTTTATTAAAATATTGTGAAAAAATTATAAGATTCCTTTTCATTAGCTTTCATTATTGATGTTTGAAAACTTTATATTTACACTTTAAATATAGAGTATATGACATCATACACGGTTTCAGAATTATTATCAAAAAGCAATACATTTTCAGAAGTAGATATAAAAGGATGGGTGCGGACTTTTAGGGCCAACCGATTCATTGCATTAAATGATGGCTCTACACTTCACAATATCCAATGTGTGGTAGATTTTGAAAACACCAATGAAGCCACTTTAAAACGGATCACAACTGGTGCTGCGGTCCATATAAAAGGTGATATGGTAGAAAGCCAAGGGAAAGGGCAAAGCGTTGAGATTCATGTAAAATCCATAGAGATTTTGGGCGATTCAGACCCAGAAACCTATCCTATTCAACCTAAAAAACATTCGTTTGAATTTTTGCGTGAGAACGCCCATTTAAGAACGCGTACCAATACCTTTAGCGCTGTGATGCGTTTGCGTTCGGCATTGTCATTTGCCATTCACAAATATTTCAATGACAAAGGGTTTTGTTACATGCATACGCCCATTATTACGGGTAGTGATGCCGAGGGTGCTGGCGAAATGTTTAAAGTCAGTAAACTGGACTACAAAAACCCTCCAATACATGAAAACGGTACCGTTGATTATTCCAAAGATTTTTTTGGTAAAGAAACCAATCTCACCGTTTCCGGGCAGTTGGAAGCAGAAACCTATGCCATGTCATTGGGTAAAGTTTATACCTTTGGCCCCACGTTTAGGGCTGAAAACTCCAATACATCCCGTCATCTTTCAGAATTTTGGATGATAGAGCCCGAAGTCGCTTTTATGGATTTGGCTGGTAATATGGATTTGGCTGAAGATTTTATGAAAACGATATTGAGCAACATCCTTAAGAACAACCGGGATGATCTAGAGTTTTTGGAAAACCGATTGGTAGATGAAGATAAAACCAAACCAGAAGCAGAACGCAGCGATATGCGCTTAATTGAAAAATTAAATTTCGTTATTGAAAATAATTTTAAGCGCGTCAGTTATACCGAGGCTATTGATATATTGAGAAATAGCAAACCCAACAAAAAGAAAAAATTCAAATATCCAATTAACGAATGGGGCACCGATTTACAAAGTGAACACGAGCGTTTTCTGGTTGAAAAACATTTTAAATGCCCCGTGATTTTATTTGATTATCCAGCAAACATTAAAGCCTTTTATATGCGCTTGAACGACGACGGTAAAACGGTTAGGGCCATGGATATCCTTTTTCCGGGCATTGGCGAAATGGTTGGGGGGTCGCAGCGCGAAGAGCGCTTAGACGTACTTAAACAGAAAATGGCAGCCTTGCATATAGATGAAAAAGAATTGTGGTGGTATCTGGATTTAAGAAAATATGGTACCGCTGTGCATTCTGGCTTTGGCTTAGGATTTGAGCGTTTGGTTATGTTCGTTACAGGAATGGGCAATATCAGGGATGTGATTCCGTTTCCAAGAACACCGCAAAATGCAGAATTTTAGTCAGAAAATTAATTAAAACGAAAAACCTTATTTGTCCACGAATTTCACAAATCTACCCGAATAAGTAAGTTTAACTCATAAAGATTTTTAAAGTATTAGTGAATTTGTGGCTTAATATTTTTAGCTGATATCAATTTTTAATATGTTAACAAAACAGTTTATATTTATCACTTTATAAATCGAGTGCCATTTTCCTATCTTTGATTATTACCCAAATACTATGCTCAAACAACAGTTACAATTCAAATTATCACAAAAGCTATCGCCACAGCAAATTCAATTAATGAAATTGATACAGTTGCCTACGCAGGCATTTGAGCAACGTTTAAAACAAGAACTAGAGGAGAACCCTGCACTTGAGAGTGGGAAAGAAGAACTTGAGAATGATTATGATTCAGATTTAGATAATTCTAAAGATGAATATGATGATAATGACAGCATCAATACAGAGGATATTAATGTAGATGAATATTTGAGTGATGATGAAATACCAGATTACCGCACACAAGCCAACAATTACAGTAGCGATGATGAAGAAAAAACCATGCCATACGCTGCTGGTACGTCGTTTACACAGCATTTAATAGGTCAGTTGAACACGTATCGGTTAGATGATGAATCCCGTGAAATTGCTGAATTTTTAGTGGGAAGTGTAGATGAAAGTGGCTATATCCGTAGGTCTTTAACAGATATTATGGATGATTTGGCATTTACCCAAAACGTTTATACTACAGAAGATAAAATTGAAGCCGTTTTGCGCCTTGTACACCAATTAGATCCAGCAGGTGTTGGTGCCAGAAATTTGCAGGAATGTTTAAGTATTCAGTTGCATCGCAGGGAAAAAAATGCCGATGTGGAGTTGGCATTGGATATCATTGACAATGCTTTTGAACAATTTACCAAAAAGCATTACAAAAAATTAATGCAGAAGTTTGATATTACTGAGCTTCAGCTAAAAGATGCTATTTCTGAGATTGAACATCTCAACCCCAAACCTGGTGGTTCATATTCTGGTAATAATAGAAGCGTAGAGCATGTAGTGCCAGATTTTGCCATTAGAATCGTAGATGGCGAATTGGAATTGACCCTAAATGGAAGAAATGCGCCAGAATTGCACGTATCCAGAGAGTACAACAACATGTTG
>CAXBNH010000075.1:0-11089 GCA_963976905.1 uncultured Algibacter sp. | reverse complement strand
CCTACTTTTATAAGTAAATCTCGTGTTAACTCAATGCCTTTTGTTTCTGGCACATCACTTCCTTCAAACTCAACACCAACAAACCCTGTATATCCTGCTTCTTTTACCATTTTCATAACCTTTAAATAGTCGATGGTAGTTTCATTTCCGTTAGCATCAAAACTATAAGATTTGGCACTTACCGCTTTAGCAAAAGGCAGTAATTGCTCTATCCCTTTGTAACGATCGTACTCATCTGCACAGGTATTGTTATCACCCCTTTGAATACAGAAATTCCCAAAATCCGGCAAGGTGCCGCAATTTTCATTTTTGATTTGTGAAAACACTTCGGTCATCCAATCGCCATTGGATGAAAACCCACCATGATTTTCAACCAAAACATTGATATTAGAACCCTTAGCAAAATCTGAAAGTTTGGTCAATGAATCTACGCCAGCCTTTGCAGCCTCGCTTTTATCAACACCGCCACCTAAATTAACACGAATGGCATGACAGCCCAAAAAATGTGCTGCTTCTACCCATTTATGATGGTTTTCAATAGCTTGAAGTCTTTTAGAAGCATCTGCATCTGCTAAACTCCCTTCGCCATCTATCATAATCAATACATTTTTCATGCCTTCTGAGTTTGCTCTTGAATTCAACTCTTTTAAATACGCCATATCCTGAGCCTTATCTTTAAAAAACTGATTAACATATTCCAATCCTTCAAAACCCAAACCACTTGCTTTAGCAGCAAAATCTAGATTATCCATGGTTCCATCTCGTAGTGCCCTATGGAAAGACCACTCGGCCAAAGAAAGCTTGAAGAACAACGATGGTTCTTTTGTCAATTCTTCTAAAACTTTTTTTCCTTTTTCGGAATCTTTACAGGCATACAATCCCAAAAAGGATAGTGCTGCGCCTGCTTGAACTGTTCTGTTAATAAAGTGTCTGCGTTTCATGTGTTTTTATTTGTTTTTTAGTGGTCATTCACAATAAGTACTATTCAAAATGTTTCAATCTATTTATGGTATTCCATAAGTCAGTTTGTTTAAAAAAACAATTCTTTCAAAGAAAGAATTCATGTGAAAATATATAAATGTATTTTTATTAATGTTTATTTTTATTCAGTGAAAGGATTTGAACATCCTTAAAACACTCTAAACGGTTTTCAATACCGATGCCAATTTTGAAACACGATGTTTCAAACGATATTCATTTGGCGAACATTTTTCATGTTTTTTAAACAGCGTTGAAAAATATTGCCCTGTAGAAAACCCGCATATATATGCCACTTCTGCAATGGTTACATGAGGGTTTTCCAACAGCATTTGTTTCGACAATTCCAAGCGCTTGATCACCAGATATCGCATGGGCGTTAAGTTTGTTAACTGCTTACAATGATGCGTAAAACGTGTTAAACCAACACCTGCCGAATGCGCCATACGCTCTATCGTCCAAGCTTCAGATAAATTGTTTTGAAGCTCATTCAAAAACAACCTCACACTTCTGGAACTATCTGTTAATGTTTCATTTAAAACCACATCATCAGCATCCAATATATCTAAAATAAGAATCAACAAATAGTTTACCAACAACCTAATCCTTGAAGCGTTACTACCATTTTCATCTGTATTTACCGCTTTATTAATCCGAAGGAAACACTCCCTAACACGCTGATTGGTTTTCCAAATGGACTTTTCATTATGCCTTAAAATGGTGGTAAGCCTTGTAAGATCAGCGGGCGTTAAGGTAATCCACTCTGGCCATGTCCATTCTTGATGCGGTCTTCTAACCCCTAAATCAATAATAACCCAATAAAACTTACCTATCCCCACATGCGGATTTCCCACTTTATGAGCTTCCCACGGACGGGTAATAGTCATATAATTAGGGACTAAAACCACTTCCTTATTCTCTTGGGAATACGGCATGGTACCCGATTCCAAAAAATGAAATTCCAGCCCCTCATTCCTATGCCAATCCAAACCCCAATCTTGAGGCTCACTAGCATCCCAATATCCAATACTATTCAAACCAATAGTATTCTCATCCAATCTATCTCCAGGATACGTATGCCTTGCCAAAGCCTTAAACTTTAGTTTTTTCCTTTTTGAGGCATCAATAAGAGGCAAACATGTATCTGCATGGTACACAATCCCATCAGCTTCATAAGGCTGAATTTTTTGTATGTTTATTTTCACTGAAATAATTTGAACATTTGTTCCGCAAAATAGCTAATTTTCCAGTATTTAAGAATTAAATTGTAATTTTCTCTATTTTTACGGATAGAAATTACCAAATTTACATTAAACCTTTGTCTTTTTACATATTAATACAATCAAATCAAACACCAAAGACTATTGACTGAAAAAGTGATAGCAGAATACCCAACCGTATATGATGCCATAGTAATTGGCACGGGCATTTCTGGCGGTTGGGCCGCAAAAGAACTATGCGAAAATGGTTTAAAAACCTTGGTTTTAGAAAGAGGGCGCAACGTAAAACATATTGAAGACTACCCCACCATGTATATGTATCCTTGGGATTTTGAGCACAGGGAAAAGCAAAGCGAAAAAGACCTTGAAACCCAACCAAAACAAAGCAGACTGTGGGGCGGTGCATTAACAGGCCCTGCTACCAAACATTGGTTTGTAAACGATTGAAACACCCTTACAACGAAGTGAAAAAATTTCTATGGATGCGCGGTTATCATGTGGGCGGACGTTCTATTATGTGGGGGAAGCAAACTTACAGGCTAAGCGATCTGGATTTTGAAGCCAATAAAAAAGACGGTCATGGCGTAGACTGGCCTATTCGCTATAAAGATATTGCCCCGTGGTACGATAAAGTAGAGGAATCCATAGGTGTTTCTGGGGAAAATTTAGGACTACCTTACTTACCTGACGGTAAATTTTCTGACCCCATGGAGCTTAATTGTGTTGAAAAAGATCTTCAAAACAATTTAAAGGAAAAATTTGATGACGACCGCTTATTGACCATAGGCAGAGCGGCCCATTTAACAGGAAATGCAATGCACGAAGGCCGTTCCAACTGCCAATACAGAAACCGATGCGTTCGCGGTTGCCCTTTTGGCGGTTACTTCAGCAGTAATTCTTCTACATTACCTGCCGCAGAACGCACAGGCAATATGCACTTACGCCCAAATTCCATCGCCTATGAAATTGTTTATGATGATTCATCTGGCTTAGCTTCTGGCGTAAAAGTTATCGATGCCATAACCAAGGAAAAAACTTTTTTTAAAGCAGCCATTATTTTCAATTGCGCATCGGCCATTGCTTCCGCAGCTATTTTAATGCAATCAAAATCTGAACGTTTTCCCAACGGCATAGGCAATGATAGCGGCGAACTAGGGCACAACATCATGGATCACCATTACGAAGTGGGCGCTTCTGCCGAAGTTGATGGCTTTGATGAGTCCTATTACAAAGGCAGACGTCCCAATGGTTTTTACATTCCACGCTTTAGAAATTTAGGTGACAAAAAAACCGAGCATAAGGATTTTATTAGAGGCTACGGCTACCAAGGAAGTGCCAACAGACAAAATTGGCAAAGAGCTGTTTCTGAATTAAATTATGGCAAGGAACTGAAAGACGAACTACTAAAACCAGGCTCATGGAGCATTGGCATGGGTGCTTTTGACGAGTGCCTGCCCTATCACGACAACAAAATATCCCTAAACTATGATAAGCTTGACGAATGGGGACTTCCAACGCTTGATTTTGATGTAGAATTTAAAGAAAATGAAATGAAAATGCGTGAAGATATGATGAACCAAGCCATAGAAATGCTAAAGGCGGCCGGTTATAAAAATGTACGAGGCCATAACAATGAAGCCGTCCCTGGGCGTGGCATCCATGAAATGGGAACTGCCAGAATGGGACACGACCCAAAAACCTCGGTACTAAATAAACATAATCAAATCCATACCGTCCCCAATGTATATGTAACGGATGGCGCTTGTATGACATCTTCGGCTTGCCAAAACCCATCATTAACCTATATGGCTTTAACAGCTAGAGCCGCAAATCACGCTGCAATCGAATTCAAAAAAAATAAAACAAGTTGATATTATGACCAGAAGATCCGCATTAAAAAACCTGACCATGAGCTTGAGCTACGCTGTTGCCGCACCAACCATCATGAACCTGTTGACATCTTGTACTGCCGAAGCCAAAACTTGGTCTCCCTTGTTTTTATCTGAAGATGAAAAACATACGGTTACCCATTTAGTGGATATCATTCTACCTGCAACAAACACACCCGGTGCTCTGGATGTAAACGTCCCTCAGTTTTTAGATTTGATGTACCATGATATTGAAAAAGAGTCCAACCAAAAACTATTCAAAGATGGTGCTAAGCTATTTGCCATTAAGTTTGAATCAAAATTCAACAAGCCTATTTCAAAAGGAAACAAAGAAGACATTGAAACTTTTTTTTTCAGAATATTTCCAGCTTTCAAAAGAAACCCAAGAGGATATACTAAATTTACAAAGAATGACTATTGACAATGTTCCAGCAGAAGCCTTGAAAGATTACACCCTATACAAATTCTTATTATCCCTGAGGTATTATACACTTTTCGGGTATTACACCTCAAAAAAAGTAGGCGAAGAAGTGTTGGCTTATGACCCCGTTTCTGGAGTATACAATGGTTGTGCGCCACTTAATGATGTATCTAAAGGGAAGGCATGGGCTTTATAAAACAATTCACTCTTATTCTGCTTTGTTTTTGCTTTTTCCTTAGCTGTAAAAACTCAAAACCGACAACTAAACAAAAACCCCATGTTATCGTTTTTTCAAAAACCTTAGGTTATCGTCACCAATCTATTGAAGCAGGTATTTTGAGCATTCAAAAATTAGGGCATGAAAATGGTTTTACGGTAGATGCTACTGAAAATTCTGATACATTGATTTCAAACATCAAAAAATACGATGCCGTTATTTTTCTAAGTCCTTCTGGCGATGTTTTTGATAATGAGCAGCAAGAGCTATTTAAAAACTATATCCATAATGGTGGTGGGTTTGTTGGAATTCATAGCGCTACAACCGTAGAATATGACTGGGAATGGTATGGCCATATGATTGGTGCGTATTTTGATAACCACCCCAAACCACAAAACGCAACCATTACTATTATAAACCATAATCACCCAGCCACTTCTTTTTTAGAAAACAAGTGGACTACTTTTGATGAATGGTATAATTTCAATGAATTAAGCACAGACATACAGGTATTGATGACTTTGGATGAAACCTCCCATTCTGGTGGCAAACACGAAAAAAACCACCCTATTGCTTGGTATCAAGAATACGATGGTGGTCGAATATTCTACACCGCCTTAGGCCATGATGAAAAAAGTTATACCAACCCACTTTTTCTTAAGCATATATTAGGTGGTATCCAATACGCTATCGGTAAAAGAAAATAGCTTTTTGGCGATGCACATTGGTTTTTATTGGAACAATTCAAACATCATTTACCTTCAAATTTGTTAATTTTCAGATGATGAGAAACAAATAGAATTATTTTCTTTACTTTTAAAAGCTACGAATTATTTTTTGTTTCATACCAACTACTTAAAATTAAATTTTCATACTAAATAAAACTAAATTAATGAATAACGAAAAATTAGCTAATGATTCCGTAATCTATGATGCCATAGTTATAGGCACTGGGATTTCTGGCGGATGGGCTGCCAAGGAACTTTGCGAAAAAGGACTCAAAACATTGGTTTTGGAACGTGGCCCCATGGTTAGGCACATTGAAGATTACCCCACCATGCACCTAGATCCTTGGGATTTTGAATTAAGAGGCGGAAATTCAATTGAAGACCAGAAAAAGCAACTCAAACAAAGCAGAACGGGCTACACAACACACGCCGCAAGCAAACATTGGTTTGTTGATGACACAAAGCACCCTTACAATGAAACCAAACGATTTGACTGGATGCGTGGTTACCATGTTGGTGGCCGCTCCATCATGTGGGGCAGGCACAGTTACAGGCTAAGTGATCTGGATTTTGAAGCTAATAAAAAAGATGGGCATGGTGTAGATTGGCCCATTCGTTATAAGGATATTGCGCCTTGGTATAGTTATGTGGAAAGTTATATTGGGGTTTGCGGAGAAAATCTTGGGCTTTCCCAATTACCAGATGGGGAGTTTTCCCCGCCTATGGAAATGAATTGTGTGGAAATCCATTTAAAAGAAAAAATATCTGAAAATTATGATGATAGAGTTTTGACTACGGGCAGAATTGCTCACATAACAGGCGATAAACAACATGATGGCAGAAGCAAATGCCAATACAGAAACAGATGTATAAGAGGTTGTCCGTTTGGGGCTTATTTTAGCAGCAATTCATCTACATTGCCAGCAGCAGAACGTACTGGAAATATGACCTTAAGACCAAATTCCATCGTACATGAAATCATTTATGATGATGCCACTAAAAAAGCAACAGGCGTTAAAGTGATTGATACAGAAACCAAAGAAACCTTTGTTTTCAATGCAAAAATCATTTTCTGTTGTGCATCCACTATGGCAACCACTTCTATATTGTTACAATCTAAATCGAACAGATTCCCCAATGGTTTAGGAAACGATTCAGGCGAATTGGGACATAACATCATGGATCACCATTTAGGTGCCGGAGCCTCTGGAAAAATAGAAGGCTTCGAAGATAAATATTACAAAGGTAGAAGACCGGGTGGTCTTTATCTGCCACGCTTTACAAATCTAGGCGATAAAAAAACAGAGAAAAAAGAATTTTTGCGCGGTTATGGCTACCAAGGCGGCGGCGGAAGAGGTGGTTTTTCAGAGTTTATTGCAGAACTTGCTTATGGCGAAGCACTTACTGAAAAAATATTAGAGCCTAGCGGTTGGCGATTGGGTCTTGGTGGTTTTGGAGAATGCCTGCCTAATCACGACAACAAAATGACTTTGGATTATGAAAAACTTGACGATTGGGGCTTACCCACCATCACTTTTGATGCGGAATGGAAAGAAAACGAATTGATTATGCGTAAAGACATGATTGCGCAAGCAGTTGAGATGTTGGAAAAAGCAGGTTTTACAGATATTGAAACCCGTGATGATTTGAGTGCTCCCGGTATTGGGAATTCATGAAATGGGAACCGCACGTATGGGCCACGATCCTAAAACATCTGTACTGAATAAAAACAATCAATTACATGCCGTGTCGAACGTGTATGTGACGGATGGTGCTTGCATGACCTCATCTGGTTGCACCAATCCATCATTAACCTATATGGCATTAACGGCAAGAGCAGCAGAGCATGCAGCCAATCAATTAAAAAACAGTTAATCTTATGAAAAGAAGAGACGTATTAAAAGGTTTGGGTTTATCATTAGGATATGCTGTGGCAACACCTACTGTTTTCAGTATGCTTCAAAGTTGCAAAACAGAAGCAGAAGTATGGGCGCCCCAATTCTTAACCTTAGATGAAGGCATCGTTTTAAAAAACTTGGTAAACCTCATCCTTCCAAAAACTAAAAAATTGCCGGGCGCACTAGAGGTTAATGTCCCAGAATTCATCGATTTATATGTTTATAAAACGTATGACGACGAAGCAAAAACTGAATTCAAAACAGGTTTTAACGCTATTATGAATGCCCTTAACATTCCTGAAAAAGGCCCTTCAGAATTAAAAGACGAAAATTATGATGCTTTGTTAGCTAAATATCTAAAAGTTGATAAAGAAGAGCAAGAACGTATCAAACTGAATGAAGAGGATGAAAATGCCATTACTTTAATGGCTTTGGAAAACATAAGAGGCATGTCCATTTGGGCGTACAAAACAAGCGAAACCGTAGGCGAAAACATTTTAGCTTATGACCCGATTCCCGGCGTACAAATTGGCTGCATGCCATTAGAAGAAGCCACAGGTGGCAAAGAATGGTCTTTATAATAATACATTTCTACATTAAACTATGACAATAAAACACATACTAAGCGGTTTCACTTTATGCCTTCTCCTTTTTACAGGTTGCAAAACAAAACAAGAAAAAGCGGCTCCAACAGAAAAATGGGTATCGCTTTTCAATGGTAAAAACCTGAAGGATTGGACCGTAAAAATAAAAGGGCATCCCGCTGGCGAAAATTACAAAAACACTTTTATTGTTGAGGATGGTCTTTTAAAGGTAAACTACAAAGAATACAACGACACGTTTAACAACACCTTCGGGCATATTTTTTACAACAAGGAATTTTCAAACTACAAATTACGCTTGCAATACCGTTTTACTGGAAAACAACTGAGCGACGGTGCGGGTTGGGCAACTGCAAACAATGGTGTGATGATTCATTGTGAAGACCCAAAGCACATGGCCATAAACCAAGATTTCCCTGCTTCTATAGAAGTGCAACTTTTAGGAGGTTTGGGCACCGAAGACAGGCCTACGGGCAATGTGTGCACCCCAGGCACCCATATCACACTTCATGGTGAAAAAACCACACAACATTGTATATCTTCAAATTCAAAAACCTACCACGGCGACCAGTGGGTAAATTTGGAAATTGAAGTCCACAACGACTCCCTAATTACCAACAGAATTAATGGCGTAGATGTGATGACCTATTCCAAACCCATTATTGGCGGAGGTGTTGGTGCCAATGAAGCATATTGGAAAGCCAAAGAAGGAAAGCCTTTAAAAAAAGGCTTTATAGCCCTTCAAAGCGAAAGCCAAACAACTGAATTTAAAAACATTGAAATCTTAGAACTTTAATTAATACTTTTTGAAATTGAAACATTTTCTAAACTCCGTATACCTTCTTTTTATTTTTAATTTCGGACTCCTTTTAAACGCTCAAGATTTTAACGATTATACACAAAGCATCAACAATGAAAAAATCAGTATTGATTTAGTTGCTGTTGAAGGCGGAAGCTTTTCAATGGGCGCTACTGAAACTGATGACACCAGAAAAGATGATGAAAAACCCAGCCATACTGTGGAACTGGATGATTTTTGGATAGGAAAATACGAAATCACTTGGGAACAGTATGACACATTTGTTTACAATGATATAAACAACGACCCCGTGATGGATGCAAAAACGCTTAATGATTTAGGCATAGACGCGCTTTCTGGAGCAACACCACCCTATGTTGACATGAGTTTCAATATGGGAAAAGAATCTTCCCCTGCTGTAAATATGACGCAATACGCCGCCCTCATGTTCTGTAAATGGCTGACCGCCAAAACTGGTGTTTTTTACCGTTTACCAACAGAAGCCGAATGGGAATATGCTTGTAAAAAAGGAACGACCGATAAATCAGAACCTTTAAGCAGCGTAGCTTGGTATCAAGAAGATTCCAATGAAAAATATCAAAAAACGGGGTTAAAAACTCCAAATGTATTAGGCATTCACGATATGTTGGGCAATGTTTCAGAATGGGTTTTAGACCAATATAGCACAACGTATTATGGAGAATCTCCTGCAAAAAATCCTTGGAACAAACCAACAGAACTCTATCCGCGTGTATTACGTGGCGGTTCTTGGAAAGACACCGCAGATAAATTATGCTGTACCTCCAGACAAGCTTCCAAACCTATATGGAAACGCAGGGATCCGCAAATCCCTAAAAGCAATTGGTGGCACACCGATGCGCCTTTTATAGGATTTAGAATTGTTAGACCAAAAATACAACCAACAAAGGAAACCATTGAATCGTATTGGCTAGAAGCCATGATTGATTTTTAAACTAAAAACACAAGTATCATGAAATCTGAAAAAAAAATCTTATCGAGACGTCATTTTGTAAAAGGCTCCTCGCTAGCAGCTGGAGGTCTTTTATTAACCCCTTCTATTTTAACAGCAACCACTTTTAAAGCCAAAGAAAAGAAATTAAAACTAGCTGTAGTTGGTTGTGGCGGAAGAGGCACCGGTGCAGTGACCCAAGCTTTAAAAGCCGATAAAAACGTAGAATTGGTAGCCATGGCAGATGCTTTTCAAGACCGATTGGATAACTCTTTTGAAAATTTAAACAAAATATTTGATGCCAGCAGAATCAATGTAAAACCATCGATGAAGTTTGTTGGTTTTGGGTCTTACAAAAAAGCCATAGATGAAGCAGATGTCGTCATTCTGTCCACACCTCCAGGTTTCAGGCCGCAACATTTTGAATATGCTGTTTCCCAAGGAAAACATGTATTCATGGAAAAACCCGTTGCGACAGATGTTGCAGGCATTAAAAAGGTTTTGAAAGCTGCCAAAGTTGCCAAAGAAAAAAACTTAAATGTGGTTTTAGGGCTTCAAAGGCGCTATCAATCCAATTATCAAAAAGCAAATAGCCTGATTCAAGACGGTGCTATTGGAAATATTATTTCTGGACAAGTGTATTGGAACGGTGGTGGCGTTTGGGTAAGGCCTAGACAAGATAATTGGACTGAAATGGAATACCAAATGCGAAATTGGTACTATTTCAATTGGCTTTGTGGTGATCATATTTTGGAACAACACGTTCACAATATTGATGTGGCCAATTGGTTTTTAGGAGGCTACCCCGTTAAAGCACAAGGTATGGGAGGTAGAGAAGTTAGGAAAGGCAAAGATCACGGGCAGATATTCGACCATCATTTTGTGGAATTTGAATATGCCAATGGTGCTATTATTTCAAGCCAATGCAGGCACCAACAAGGCTGTTTAACACGCGTTTCAGAAGCTTTTCAAGGTACTGAGGGCACTTGCCATACAAGCGGCGGCAGTAATACCGTACTAAAATCGTATTCTGGCAACAATATCTATACCCATGATCCTGAAAATGACAAAAACCCATACCAAGTAGAACACGATAGGCTTTTTGCTGCCATAAGAAGCGGCGAAGTTATCAATAATGTGGAATACGGCGCTAAAAGTACCATGACCGCTATCATGGGGCGTATGGCAACCTATTCTGGCCAAGAAATTACATGGGAAAAAGCCATGGCCGCAGAACTAAACATCGTTCCTGATGAAAACCAATTATCATTCGATGCTATGCCTCCAGTGAATCCTGATGAATTTGGAAATTATCCCGTTCCTGTTCCCGGAAAAACAAAGTTTTACTAATAAATTATTGGCCATTT
>CAXBNH010000074.1:0-11140 GCA_963976905.1 uncultured Algibacter sp. | reverse complement strand
ATGGTAACATTGCTAAAGCGAACAAATATTTAGGCTATCCTTTTATGATTACGGGAAAAGTGGTCAAGGGAGAAAAATTGGGAAGGCAAATTGATTTTCCCACGGCCAATATCAACGTTGAAGAAACTTATAAATTAATTCCAAAACACGGGAGTTATGTGGTAAGTTCTAAAATTGATAGCTTGCTTGTTTACGGTATGATGAACATTGGTACAAATCCCACTGTTAATGGGAAAAAGGAAAGCATTGAAGTTCATTTTTTCAACTTTAAAAAGGATCTTTACAATCAAAATATCCAAGTTAATTTGTTGCATCGTATTCGCGACGAACAAAAATTTGAATCAGTTGATGTCTTAAAGGAGCAATTGGTTAAGGATAAAGAAGCTTCGCTAAAATTCATAAATTCCCTTGATTTTAAAGTATAAATATCCATTTGATTTTTGCTTTCTAAATTCGCCCAATTATACTGCTAATTCCCTAAATTTGCCACTTAAAATTTAAGACAGATGTTACAAGTCCCTTTTATTAGAGAAAACAAAGATTTGGTGATTGAGCGATTGACAAAACGAAATATCGATGCCACGGCTATGATCGAGCAGGTTATTTTATTTGATGAAGAACGCCGAAGTATCCAAACAGAATTGGATAATACCTTGGCAGAATCCAATAGCATCTCTAAAGAAATAGGCAATTTGTACAAATCTGGAAAAGCAGCGGAGGCCAATGTTTTAAAGGAAAAAACAAGTCAGCTTAAAGAATCTTCAAAAGAATTGAATGAAGCTTTAAACCATAAAGTAGAAGCCTTAAATCAGTTGCTTTATAAAATCCCAAATGTGCCGAATAGCATGGTGCCTTCTGGAAATTCTGAAGATGATAACGAAGAAATCTTTAAAGAAGGCGACATTCCTGTATTACATAAAGACGCATTGCCCCATTGGGAATTGGCCAAAAAATATGACATCATCGATTTTGAGCTCGGCAATAAAATCACAGGCGCGGGATTTCCTGTTTATAAAGGTAAAGGTGCCAGATTACAACGGGCGCTAATCGCCTATTTTCTTGATAAAAATACCGCTGCGGGCTATACAGAATATCAATTACCGCTTTTGGTAAATGAAGCTTCAGGTTTTGGTACGGGGCAATTGCCAGATAAAGAAGGGCAGATGTATCACGTTAGAGGGTTAAACAGATTACATCAATTTGATAAAGTGGAGATTTTACGTGTGGAGCACCCCAGTAAATCTTACGAAGCTTTAGATGGCATGGTCAATCATGTAAAAACCATCTTGCAAGAACTGAAATTGCCATATAGAATACTACGCCTTTGCGGTGGCGATTTAGGATTTACATCGGCTTTAACCTATGATTTTGAAGTGTTTTCTACAGCACAAGATAGGTGGCTGGAAATATCATCGGTTTCTAATTTTGAAACCTTTCAAGCCAACCGATTAAAATTGCGATTTAAAAACAGCGATGGCAAAAATGAATTGGCACATACCTTAAACGGAAGTTCTTTGGCGTTGCCGAGAGTATTGGCTGGAATTTTAGAAAATTACCAAACAGAAAAAGGTATTGTAATTCCCGAAGTGTTACAATCTTACACAGGGTTTAGCGTTATAGATTAAAAATTACAATCATTCATATTTAATACAAAATCCTATAAATATTGTGGGGTTTTATATTTTTATCGATGAAGTGTTTAAAAAACAAGTTTTTCAACGATTTTAGGTGGTTTTACTTTGCGTTTTAAATTATATTTATGATGTTAGTACACCAAATCTATCAAACCTACTTAATATGAAAAACTTTAAACGTATTGTACTGCTCATCGCTTTAGTGGTACTTGCCAGTAAAGTTTTATTTTCAGACTTTGAAATAGTAAAATCTGAACATGAAACAGCGGCAATAGTAAATAAATAACTATTTATTTCGTTAAAGTTACTGTCCCCAATCTTGTAAAAATTGTTTTTAAATTGACGTAAGTTAATTGAACATTTATTTTTGGTTGGTTATGCCCGAATTTTATTCGGGCATTTTTTTATAACACTATTTGCATGAAGTGCTTTGGGCATTTGTTATATTTACACTATGAGATTCCTATTTATTTTATTCCTATTAATATCAACCCATACCTTCTCTCAGGAAGATATTCTTGCACAGGAATATTTTAAAAATGGCGATTTTGAAAAAGCTTTGCATGAATATCAAAAACTCTATGCAAAATCGCCAAATAACATCAATTATATCAATGAACTTGTAAACACACACCAGCAATTAGAGCAATATGATGCCGCTGAAACCTTTTTGCTGAGATTGATGGAAAAAATCAATTATCCCGCTTTTTATGTGGAATTAGGTTATAATTATCAACTAAAAAACGACTCACAAAAAGCAAATGATTATTACGTAAAAGCGATAGCCAGCTTGGATGAGAATGTGAACAATGTGTTTTCAGTAGCTAGGAATTTCCAAAGCCATTCCCTGTTAAATGAAGCGATTACTACCTATGAAAAAGGGATGCTTTTAAAGCCTCAACTGAATTTTAATTTGCAGTTGGCACAAATTTATGGCGAACAGGGCGATGTGGAAAAAATGTTCGAAAGTTACATCACTTTTATTGAAACCAATCCGGGGGCTTTAAATACCATCAAACGCACTATTAATGATTTTATAAGTGAAGATGGCACGCAAGAAAACAATGTGCTGTTCCGAAAAATAGTGCTCAAAAAAATCCAACAAGAACCCAATTTGCTTTGGAACGAACTGCTCAGTTGGTTGTTCATTCAGCAAAAAGATTTTAATAAAGCATTTATTCAAGAAAAAGCCATTTTCAATAGGCAGCCCGAAAGCCTTTATCGCATCCAGGAATTGGCAACCATCGCTATGGACGAAGGCAATAAGGATGTAGCTAAGGATATTTACAGTTTTTTAATTGAAACCGCCCAAGATTTAGATACCAAAATTGATGCCCACAACCACTTGCTTCAAATAGAAACGGCAGAAAGTACTAAAGAAAACCATCAAACCATCGACTCTAAATACCAAACTTTTTTTAAGGAATTTGGCATGTTTTCAGCAACATTACATGTCCAAATTGCCTATGCGCATTTTTTGGCATTTAAAATGGATGCCAATGAAAAAGCCATTTCATTTTTAGATGAAACCCTAAAACTGCCACTAACAGAGTTACAAAAAGCCGAAGTAAAATTAGAGTTGGGCGATATTTTAGTACTTCAAGAAAAGTTCAACAACGCCTTGCTGTATTACACGCAAATTCAACGTAATTTAAAAAACAGTACCATTTCTCAAGAAGCCCGATTTCGTGTGGCAAAAACCAGTTATTACAAAGGCGATTTCAAATGGGCAGAATCGCAGCTCAACATATTAAAAGCATCTACTTCGCAACTTATTGCCAATGATGCCTTGGAATTAAAATTGCTCATTTCAGATAATAAATATGAAGACTCCCTTCAAACGGCGTTAAAACTTTATGCAAAAGCGGATTTGTTGGCGTTTCAAGATAGAAACGATGAAGCCATTTCACTTCTTAATAAAATTTTAAACGAACATAAAACAGAACCAATTATAGCGCAAGCCCTTTTTAAACAAGCCCAACTATTTGAAGCAAAAAAGCAATTTGAAAACGCTGAAAAAAATTATAACACCATCTTATTAAATTATAAAAACGGCATTTTGGCAGATAACGCCTGCTATGCTTTGGCAGAACTTTACGCCAACCAATTGGCACAACCCGAAAAAGCAAAAGCATTGTACGAACAAATTATTTTTGATCACGCCGATAGTATTTATTTTGTGGAGGCCAGAAAAAAATTCCGTGCTTTGCGTGGGGATGCGATAAATTAGTATTCAGTCGCAAGTATTGTGGAAAAACAATAAATTTAGATGTCAGACACTAATGGCGTAAAAATGACATATCAAAGACGTTATCAAAAACAAATATCCAGAATACTTTTGCTTCAAATTAAAATCATATTAAAATGAACCATTTGAATTTAGCAGAACGCGTCAAAGAATTGAGAAGCAGAAAAGGAATCTCCCAAGAATTATTAGCAGAAGCATCTGGATTGAGTTTGAGAACCATTCAGAGAATTGAAAATAATGAGACCGTTCCAAGAGGTGATACTCTAAAACGTTTGGCCGTTGCCTTAAATACCTCGCCAGATGAGATTGTAGATTGGAAAGTGCAAGAAGACCAAAATTATTTGACCGTAATGAGCATGTCGGCACTTGGTTTTTTGTTTTTTCCGTTACTCGGAATCATTATTCCTTTAACCATGTGGATGTTTAAAAAAGATAAATTAAAGGGTGTAAATGAATTGGGAAAGTCTATATTGAACTTTCAAATATCCTGGACACTTTTGTTGTTTTTATATTATATTTTTATGTTTATGGGTGTTTTTAGAGGAGTATTTGGAAGCACTATCTTTCCAAGAAGTATGATGGGGATCTTTATCCCATTAATAATACTGTACGGGTATAATATCATCATAACCGTACTAAACACAGTAAGAGTTTATCAAAAAAAATCATTCAAATATATACCAGCATTAAGAATTTTAAGGTAAAATCTTTTTAAGAAGGAAAGCAATCTTGTACAGATTGGAATTTAATTTTTGGATATTTGCAGTATGATAATATACAACATAACCGCCAATATAGAAGCCTCTATCCATCAAGACTGGTTAACATGGATAAAAGCACACATCCCAAAAGTATTGGCCACAGGGAAATTTGAAAAAGCCACCCTAGCCAAGGTTTTGGTAGAAGAAGCTCTGGGCGGTGTTACGTATTCCATTCAATTTCGTTCGTATTCTCGCGAAGCTTTAGATGCTTATTATAAAGAAGATGCTCCAAGATTTAGAAGCGAAGCCCAGAAAAAATTCGCAGATAAAATGCTTACGTTCAGAACTGAGCTTGAAGTTCTTGATGAATATACGGTAAATTTTAAATGATTTTTTGCGCAAAGCCGCCAGAAGCAAAGAGTGAGATTCATAAACTTTACGCCTTTGCGCGACCAAATAATATTCAGGTCTTCTTAAACTTTACGAGATTTAGTTTCATATCTTCGTACATCTCATAAAAACATTCCTGAATTCGTGGCAAACAACCCAAACCAACATCAAGTAAAAGCAAAGAAGCACCTAGGCCAACATTTTTTAAATGATGAAAGTGTCGCTAAAAGAATTGCCGACACCCTAATCTCTAAAAACTATAAAAACGTTTTGGAAATTGGTCCAGGCATGGGCGTACTTACCAAATACTTACTAGAAAAAGAAACCACCACGTATGTGATTGAAATCGATACCGAATCAGTAGAATATCTACAAGCCAATTACCTAAGTTTGGCTCCAAGAATCATAGAAAAGGATTTTTTGAAATTCGATTTAAATACCGTTTTTAAAGGAGAACCTTTTGCTATTATTGGCAATTTCCCCTATAATATTTCAACACAAATCGTTTTTAAAGTTTTAGAGATGCGTGACCAAATTCCAGAGTTTTCCGGGATGTTCCAAAAGGAAGTGGCCGAACGAATCTGCTCTAAAGAAGGCAGTAAAGTGTACGGTATTTTGTCCGTATTGGCACAAGCATTTTATGAAGCGGAATATCTGTTTACCGTACCGCCATCGGTTTTCAGTCCGCCACCAAAAGTAGATTCTGGTGTTTTAAGATTGACTCGAAAAACAGATTATAGCCTGCCTTGTGACGAAAAAATGTTGTTTAAAGTCGTAAAAACAGCCTTTCAGCAACGCCGAAAAACATTACGTAACAGTTTAAAAACATTCAATTTAAGCGATAATTTAAGAGAAGATAGTATCTTTGGCAAACGTCCAGAACAACTAAGCGTTCAACAGTTTATAGCTCTTACATTACAGATTCAAAAAGACCTTTAACACGTATAATTTGGCTGAAGAAACAGAAAACATACAATTTGAGCTCACTGATGATTTGATAAAGCAAGTTGAAAATCTTATTGAAACAAACGACAATAAGACACTTCAAAAGCTATTAAAAGATTTTCATTACGCCGATATTGCTGAAATTTTAGATGAATTAAATCTGGAAGAGGCGATGTATGTCATTAAGCTTCTGGATTCTGAAACGACTTCAGACATTTTGATGGAGCTCGATGAAGACAATCGGGAAAAGGTATTAAGAAACCTGTCTGCCAAAGAAATCGCCGAAGAAATTGAAGAACTGGATACCGATGATGCCGCTGATATTATCGCAGAACTTTCCGAAGAACGCCAAAAAGAAGTTATTTCGCATATTGAAGATGAAGAGCACAAAGCGGAAATTAAGGAATTATTGGCCTATGATGAAGATTCCGCGGGTGGACTTATGGCAAAAGAGCTGGTCAAGGTTTATGAAACCTGGACCGTTGCAGGCTGTTTGCGTCGCATTCGAGGGCAGGCCAAAGATGTGACCCGTGTGCACTCCATTTATGTGGTCAACAAGCAAAATAAATTGGTAGGTCGCCTATCTTTAAAAGACCTTATTGTGGCCAAAAGCGACCAGAAAATAGCCGATATTTATATATCAAGTGTGGATTTTGTAAACGTGCATGACGATGCCGAAGATGTGGCCAAAGTCATGGCAAAGTACGATTTAGAGGCCATTCCTGTAGTAGATGACAACCAAATACTTTTAGGTAGAATTACCATTGACGACATTGTGGATGTGATGAAAGAGGAGGCCGAAAAAGATTACCAACTTGCGGCTGGTATTACCAGTGATGTTGAGGCCGATGATAGTATTTTTGAATTGACCAAAGCCCGTTTGCCATGGCTTTTGATTGGTATGTTTGGTGGTATTGGTGCGGCAAGTATCATAAATGGCTTTACCGATGCCATGGGCGATTTTTTGATACTCTTAAGTTTTGTGCCATTGATTCAGGCAACAGCGGGGAATGTTGGGGTACAATCCTCCGCCATTGTGGTTCAGGGTTTGGCAAATGATAGTATTGACGGCAACGTTTTAAAACGCTTGTTTAAAGAGTTTTTGCTCGGTTTGGTCAATGGTGTTGCCATAGCGCTCATTGCCATCATTATCAGTCATTTTTTATTCAAAACACCTTACAATGTGTCTATAACCATTGGTATCGCCTTAATTGCCGTCATTGTTATGGCTGCCATAATAGGGACATTTGTGCCTATTTTTCTGGACAAACGCGGCATAGATCCCGCAGTAGCAACAGGGCCTTTTATAACCACCAGTAACGATGTGTTCGGGATTTTAATATACTTTCTTATTGCCAAATTTATTTTAGGGTTTTAATTGAAAAGGAACTCTTGTTGTGTAGCAACAAGAATCCTTTAAAACTGTCATTCTCGTGAAAGCGGGAATCTAAGTGGATTTTTTATTCACATGGACGTTACCCCGAAAAGGGTCGGGCTTTCCGCTATATCTTTTGGTTTTTTAAAGAAAACCAAAAGGATGCCGCTTCAATCCCTAACGCAAAATAGGATAAATTTAGATTAAAACATAATGCTGAACTTGTTTCAGAATTACATAATATTTACTTTTGAGCTTTAAATCAAATGTCACACTGAGCGCAGTTGAAGTGCCTTGCAATATGAAAATCCTCCATTTAGATACCAACCACGAACTTTTAATAAATCAACTTGCTGATTCAGGATTTACAAACCACGAAGATTACAAATCTCCAAAAGAACAGATTGAAGCCAAAATCGAACATTACGATGGTATTATTTTAAGAAGCCGGTTTTCCATCGATAAACCATTTTTAGATGCTGCAAAAAACCTAAAATTCATAGGTCGCGTTGGTGCCGGTTTAGAGAATATAGACTGCGAATATGCCGAAAAAAAAGGCATTGTGCTCATTGCAGCGCCCGAGGGCAATCGCAATGCAGTTGGTGAACATGCCTTGGGGATGTTATTATCATTGTTTAACAAACTCAATAAAGCTGATGCTGAGGTTCGGGCAGGCAAATGGTTGCGCGAAGCTAACAGAGGCATTGAATTAGACGGAAGAAACGTCGGGCTTATTGGTTACGGCAACATGGGAAAAGCCTTTGCAAAAAAACTCCGGGGTTTTGATGTTAAAGTTTTGTGTTATGATATCAAAGCAGGCGTCGGCGATGAAAACGCCAAACAAACAACGCTCAAAGAATTTCAGGAAAAAGTAGATGTAGTGAGTTTGCACACCCCGCAAACACCGCTGACTCTAAACATGATACATTCCGATTTTATCAATGCATTCAAAAAACCATTTTGGTTTATCAATACGGCGCGCGGAAAAAGTGTGGTCACATCAGATTTGGTTTCCGCATTAAAATATGGGAAAATTTTAGGTGCAGGACTCGATGTTTTGGAATACGAAAAAGCCTCTTTTGAAAATCTATTTTCAACAGAAACGCCCGAAGCATTTCAATATTTAATCCAAGCCCAAAACGTTATTTTATCGCCGCATGTAGCTGGTTGGACGGTGGAGAGCAAAGAGCGCTTGGCACAAACCATTGTTAATAAAATAAAAGCTAAGTTTTGTTAACTTCAATTACAAACAAACGTCATTAAATAAAAACTATTGACATATTTAGAAATACTTCAAACCTATCATTTATCAGCATTACAATGGGCAGCCATCGGTTTTGCGGTTTTCTTGTTAGGTTTGTCAAAATCTGGTATCAAGGGCATTGGCATCATTATCGTCGTGATACTTGCCTTTGTTTTCGGTGAAAAAGCCTCAACAGGTATTTTGTTGCCCATGTTGATTGCTGCGGATGTTTTTGCCGTTATTTATTATAACCGGCACACGCAATGGAAATACATTATAAAACTGATGCCCTTAATGATAGTTGGGGTTTTGGTGGGAGTTTGGATAGGCAATGACATTTCTGAAGTCATTTTTAAACGCCTCATGGCCATTATCATTATTGTTTCGGTGTTGCTTATGTTTTATAATGAAAACAGAAAATCTGATAATGTGCCCAATAGCCGTTTGTTTTCAGGTACTATGGGTTTTCTTTCTGGATTTACAACCATGATCGGTAATTTGGCGGGGCCAGTTTCAAATATTTATTTTCTGGCCATGCGATTGCCCAAAAATGAATTTATAGGCACAGCAGCCTGGTTGTTTTTTATCATCAATGTGTTTAAGCTGCCCTTTCATATTTTTGTATGGAAAACGGTTTCAAAAGAAACTCTTGTTTTGAATTTGGTATTGATTCCAGCTGTTATTCTCGGATTTTTTATTGGGGTTTCTATTGTGAAATTAATTTCCAATGTCAATTACAGACGTTTCATTTTAATAGTGACTGCTTTAGGCGGTATCATTATGCTCTTTGGATAGTGAAGTGATTTAAACTTTTTTCATTCGCTAAAAATTTTCCCTTTTTCGCCCATTTTTCTTCTTCCGTAGCGATGCTATGCAAGTCAAAAAAGCTTTCAAATGAACAAAAAATGGTAATTTTCGCTTGAACGCGAAAAGTTTAAATCACTTCAGTTGTAAAATGAAAGGTTTTGTAACGCAAACGTAATTTAAAAGACATACAGATATATAGGGAATCAATTTTTTATTAACTTTATAGTCTAACCAAAAAATTTCAAAATACATGTCTGATGAAAAAAATTTAAGCGACGACCTAAATGATATGCTAGGCGATGCTAAAGATGGTGCCAGAAATAAAGCAAAAGAATTTGCTAATGAGGCGAAAACATCTGCCAATGAATTTACCAATAGTGCCAAGGAAACTTTTGACCAATCAACCGGAGAAAATAAAAAGATATTAGCTGGAGTTTTAGGGATTCTTTTTGGTGGATTCGGTATTCATAAATTTGTTTTAGGCTATACCAAAGAAGGTATTATTCAGTTAATTGCTACTATAGTAACCTGCGGTTTTGCTAGCATTATCGGTTTAATTGAAGGTATTATTTACTTAACAAAATCGGATGCAGAGTTTTACGCGACCTACCAAATAGGCAAAAAACCTTGGTTTTAAAATGTCATGGATTTTATCAAATAAAAATAGACTTTTTGAAAATTTCAGAAAGCCTATTTTTTATTTGTATATTTTATGAAGGCTTATTCCAAACCTATTTGGTCTATTTCTTCAGTACCTGTTTTTGGGTTTGGGCCCCATTTGTTTGTACCTGCTTCGCTATCAGTACAAGCTAAAATCAAACTGTAGATAGGGATTAATAAATACCAGCCACTTTTGCCAACATCGTGCATTCTTCTAACTCCAACAGCAAGGCTGGGAATTAGAACGGCCAAAGAATAAATACTGCCCACAATAGATAGTAATGGCGTATCTATCGCAATGGCGATAATACTTGAGCCATATATAATAATAAGGTTAAATAATGTAAACATCCAATACTCCTTGCGCCTGGCCCTGCCATTAAAATCAGCATACTGCTTTAATACTTTTAAATACCAATTCATAATACGTTAAATTTTTGGTTAGTGATTTCAAATATAGCTTTTATATTCAATAATTCAACAAATATATTATGTGAGACAATTCTTTGGAAATAATTACCTGTAGAATAATATAAATTATTGGTTATTTTTTTAGTAGTGAGAAGAAAGGCTTTTTTAAGTACGTTTTTCTTTTTAAAATAACGTTTAATCCCCATTCCCTTCCATAAACTTACGTTCCAATTCTGCTTGAAACTCTTCCATTACGGGGCGCACGGTGCTTTCGGGCAGATCGGCGATTTTAATGTACATCAAGCCATCTACGGAGTTGTTGAACAATGGATCGACATTAAAAGCTACGAGTCGCGCATTTTGTTTGATGTATTTTTTAAGCAAAACGGGGAGACGCAATGCACCTGGTTCCACTTCATCTATTATTTTGTCAAATTTATTAAGATCGGCTTCGGTTTCATCAAAAACAAAATCTTTATCGGCGTCTTTTAGTTTTACCTTAAACTCTTTTTTAGGATGAACATATTGCGCAATATAGGGGTCGTAGTAATGCGATTTCATAAACTCGATCATTAATGATTTTGAGAAGTTTGAAAACTGGTTGCTAATGCTAACACCTCCAATTAAATAATTGTGTTCTGGATAACGCAACGTGATATGCACAATGCCTTTCCAAAGTAAAAACAACGGCATAGGTTTTTGCTGGTATTCTTTAATGATAAACGC
>CAXBNH010000073.1:0-11165 GCA_963976905.1 uncultured Algibacter sp. | reverse complement strand
GTATGCGGGAATAAAAGAAACCTTTACCATGGAAGTGAAGCAGGGAGAAACCTTTACTAACATTTTAAGTTTTTAATTTTGGCACATCAAATGTTAAAGGCCTACAGTTTCTTGCTCTATTTTTTAGCTATTTTAACAGCTTTTTTTGTTGGTATTGGCTATGCAGGTATGGTTAGGCTGGTAAAAACCAAAGTGCTTGAGGCTCCAAAACAAAGCATACCAACAAAATCGGTGGCCCCTAATGTAGAGGCTATGGCGATAACCCTGTTGGAATAGTTTGGATTATAAGCGAATACGATAAATTATTTATCTGCTATTCTTTTTTTTAAGTTTATTTTTCTATAGAAAAGAAACGTTCAATCTATGATTCAAAAATCAATATTTCCTCATTCATTTTCATTTTAAAATAAAACATCTTTTTGCGTAATAAGTGCGTAACAAATGTAGCATTGCTCAGTTCTAAATAATATTACTTTTATTTTTTGCTCTCACATGTGACTTTCTATTAAAGCACGTGTCTTAATATGAAAAGCGACTAAACCGTATTTGAAAACTCTCAACAACACAGATAGCTTGTCTGACGAAGATTTGGTAAAAACCATCGTTAAAACCAATGATACCTTACTTTTTGAAAAATTGTATGATAGGTACGCCGTGTTGGTTTATAATAAATGTTTTGGGTTTGCAAAAGACGCTGATGAAGCTAAAGATTTGACACAAGATGTGTTTTTGAAACTGTTTGTTAAACTGGCAAGTTTTAAAGGAAAATCGAAATTTTCAACGTGGCTATATGCCTTTACGTATAATCATTGTGTGAATTACGTAACCAGAAACACGGCTAAAAAGTTTGAAAAACAATCGGTTGATTATACTGATATTGAAAACTTTTCAGATGACATTGATGATGATGCCAGTTTTCTGGATATGAAAGTTGACAAATTAAAAATTGCTTTAGAAATGATTTCTCCAGAAGAGAAAATGATATTGCTTTTAAAATATCAAGATTTCCTTTCCATCAAAGACATTGAAGATGTTTTGGGCATTGGGGAAAGTGCTGTTAAAATGAGGGTCAAGCGCGCTAAAGATAAACTTGTAACCGTATATGCTAATAACCTTAAATAATGCACAATCCGTTTAAAGATATAGATAAGCCACTAAAAGATGTTCCACAAGAGCTGAAGGCTAAGGTTATGAGTGATATTGCCACAGCAAAGTTGCTTATGGAACTGGCAAGGCTGTTTTCTTTTGATATGGCCAAGATTATACAAACAACCATTAAAAAGCGAAAAAATAACCAAACTAATTTAGATTAAATACCAGCATTTATTATGGAAAAAATATCACAGTGGAATGAGGACGTCATGCATTCATTATCTACAATAACTACCGAAATCGCTCAGGTTATTCCTAATTTTCTGGGTGCCATTACGGTTTTGGTCATGGGTTGGCTGTCAACAAAATTGGTAGTTGGCATAGTAAAAAAAGCATTAAAATTGGCAAAAGTCGATAAGCTGGATGATAAAATCAATGAGATAGAGCTTTTTGAAGGGAGAAAACTCAATTTCAATGTCATTAAAATTGTTGCAAAGTTTGTGAAATGCGTCATGTATATTATGATTGTCATCATGGTAACAGATATTTTGAACCTTCCTATGGTTTCAGAAGAAATTAAAAACCTATTGCGCTACTTACCAAAGTTATTTTCGGCACTCATCATTTTTACCATAGGTTTATTATTGGCCAATGTTGTTAAAAAAGGTATCAAATCGTTTTTTGATTCCATGGAATTATCGGGTTCAAAAATCATCAGTCAAATTGTTTTTTTATTGCTGATTGTTTTTGTTTCCATAACAGCATTAAATCAAGCAGGTATTGATACTGATATTATTACCAGTAACGTTATCATGATTTTAGCTGCTTTTTTATTGGCTTTTGCCTTGGCATTTGGTTTTGGGGCACAGAAAGTAGTGGGAGATTTATTGCGTACTTTTTATGCGAGAAAAACCTATGAAATTGGTCAGATTATAGAATTTAATAACATAAAAGGCGAAGTGGAAGCCATTGATAATATTGCGGTAACGTTGAAAACCAAAGACGGGAAATTGGTAATTCCTATTAAAGATATTGTAGAGAGTCAAGTAAAAATACAGGACACAGACTTTAAGGTTAGGGATTAATTTGGTTGGTTACCCCGTTCTGTTGTTACAAAACTCTTTGCATGCCCTTTTCATTTATTTGGAAAGGGCTTTTTTGTTATACCTTTTACTTTTGGCATATGCTAAAATTGTTTTTCACACCTCTTTTTAAAACAATATCGTCCATTTTTAAGGTTTTAATGTCTATTCTAATTGTGTTTTTTAATCTCTAAATTTGAAATCTAAGCATTCAAACCATTAATTTGATAAAAAACACATGAAACGTTTAGCATTACTGATTTATATCGTTCTATTTTCTAACCAAATTCAGGCACAATTAGATCAACCCACAATTCCGCGACCAGAGCATCCCAAACCACAGTTTGTACGGGGACAATGGATGAATTTGAATGGTCGTTGGGATTTTGCCATTGATAACACACTTTTTGGTAAAGAAAAAGGTTGGTATAAAGATGCTTCTGCATTCGATCAAAAAATTACCGTACCATTTTGTCCTGAAAGTACATTGTCGGGCATCGGGAATACCGATTTTATGAATGCGGTTTGGTACCATCGTACATTCAATATTCCTGAAAATTGGAAGAACCAACGTGTTTTCTTGAATTTTGGTGGTGTTGATTACCAATGTATAGCCTATGTTAACGGTAAAAAAGTAGGCAGTCATTATGGCGGAAGTGCTTCTTTTTCATTTGAAATTTCCGAAGCATTGAAAGCTGGCACCAATGAATTGATTGTTTTAGCAGAAGATGACATCCGTGGCGGTGTACAGCCAGGTGGAAAGCAAACCAGAGCGTACCATAACAGAGGGTTTAGTTACACGCGTACCACGGGTATTTGGCAAACGGTATGGTTGGAGGCGCGCCCACAGTCATATTTGGAACGCGTGAAAGTATTGCCCGATGTCGATCATAGTTCCTTTATAGTAACGCCTGAAATCACAAATTTTAAAAACGGACAAGCCTTTAAGGTGAGTCTTTTTGAAAACGGTAAAGTCATTTCAACAGCAACAAATACCACGAATGGTGTGCCAGTTGTAATTAAAATTAAAAGACCGAAATTGTGGTCGCCCGAGAATCCATTTTTATACGATGTGACTTTTGAACTATTGGAAAACGGAAAACCATTGGACCTCGTGGAAAGTTATGCTGGTTTACGAAAAGTGCATGTAGCAGACGAAAAATATTATTTGAACAATAAACCTATTTTTCTTCGTTTCGTTTTAGATCAGAGCTATTACAGAGATGGTATTTGGACCGCGCCAAACGATGCCGCACTAAAAAAAGATATTGAATTGGCCATGCAAGTTGGTTTTAACGGTGCCCGTTTGCATCAAAAGGTATTTGAAGAACGTTTCCATTATTGGGCAGATAAATTAGGTTATTTAACGATGGGTAAATTTTCAGATGGGGCATGGTGCGTTCTTACACAAACCCAGAAGGCTGGGCTAATTTAACTGGAGAGTGGCGAGAAGTCGTTATGCGCGATTACAACCACCCATCCATCATTACTTGGACGCCTTTAAATGAAACTTATGACATAAGGGATGATTACGAAGCTGGAGCAAGGGCAGACCGTGATATTTATAATTTAAGTAAAGCATTGGACCCTTCAAGGCCAATCAATAATTCTAGCGGGTTTTTGCATATCCTTACCGATATTTGGAGCGTGCATACCTATGAGCAAGACCCTGTTGAATTTAAAAAGTTGTTTGAAAACATAAAAACAGGAAACGATAAAACCCAAATGTTCATGAACGGTTGGGACTGGTATGGTCAGGTAAAAGAATATGATGTTACTTATGGTGGACAGCCTTATATTGTTGATGAATATGGCGGTACGTATTGGCAATCGCATTTTCCTGAGCAACCATCTAAAAATAGTATGAACAGAGGGAAATGGGGTTATGGAAAAACAGCAGCGCAAATGGTACAGCGTATTTCGGATTTGACTAACGTACTGACTGATAACCCAAGGATTGCTGGCTACACATTTACACAGCTTACTGATGTTTTTCAGGAAATCAATGGTATTTACACCTTTGATAGAGAACTGAAATATCCTCTTGAAGCCATAAGAAAAGCATTTTCACATCCCGCAGCTATGGAGAAGGAGTAATTTAAAAAAAATAAATTGAAAGTAAAAAGACAGTAATCATTAGATTGCTGTCTCTTTACTTTCCACCCTTTAGTATTGTGTTTCTTTACTTCTTACTTTTTAAATAATATTAAGTAACCAATTTTAGCTTCTTTTAAATATTTATCAAAAAAATCTTTGAATATATAGTTTATTTCAAATGAAATAGTAATAAAATTTCATTTGAAATAATTTTTTAAAACCAATCATTGTATTTTTGATTCTAAGTATAAATACGTATATATTTGTTTTAAATACGTATAAATACGTATTTAAAATGTGTAACATTTAAAATAGAATTAAAATGACTATAACAAAAGGTGCGAATAAAACCTTATTCATCAATACATTGGCATTTACGTTCTGCTTTGCAGCGTGGCTTTTAAACGGGATTCTCGTTACTTTTCTGGCAGATAATCAAGTGTTTGATTGGAGTGCCGTAGAAATTGGATGGTTAATAGGGATTCCTGTGTTGACTGGAGCTATTTTCAGATTACCAGCAGGTATTTTAACAGATAAGTTTGGTGGAAAACCTGTCTATACTAGTTTGTTGCTTTTATGCGCAGTCCCCATGTATCTGTTGTCTTACGCCAATGATTTTTTGTCATTTGCACTTTGTAGCCTGGGTTTTGGTATTGCTGGAGCCAGTTTTGCAGTAGGTATAGCATTTTCGTCCATTTGGTTTCCAAAAGAAAAGCAAGGGATTGCTTTAGGTATTTTCGGAGCAGGAAATGCGGGAGCGGCCATTACCACGTTGGTAGGTCCTAAATTGTTAGATTATTTGACAGATGGCAAAACAAATCTAGAAGGCTGGAGAATGATGCCTAAAATTTATGCAGTATGTTTGGTAATCATGGCCATTATTTTCTTTTTAAGCACTAAAAACAAGAAACCCGCATCCAGCACCAAAAGTTTGGTTGGTATGTTGCAACCGCTTAAAAGCGTGCGGGTTTGGAGATTCGGGTTGTATTATTTTTTAGTGTTTGGCTGTTTTGTGGCATTTGCTGGGTGGTTGGTGCCTTATTACACTAATGTATATGCCTTGGATTTAGCAACGGCAGGCCTCTTGGCATCGTGTTTTAGTTTGCCTTCGGGCATTATCAGGGCTTTTGGAGGCTGGTTGTCCGATAAATTTGGCGCTAGAAAAGTAATGTATTGGGTATTGGGCACTTCGGTGGTATTTAGTGCCGCTTTGATAGTTCCTAAAATGGATGTTTATGCCGCAGGAAAAGGGGTTGCTGCAAAATCTTCGGGGGTTGTTACAGCGGTTGGTCCAACTCATATTGAACTCAATGGCGTATCATATCCTGTTAAACAGCGTACCGATAAATTGGCCAATGCAGAAGAGACTTTCCACTTTTTTCCAGTAAAGGAATCTTGGCAAGAAGTAAAAGTAGCAAAAGGTGATACCGTGAATAAAAAGGAACTGTTGGCCAAAGGAAGGACCCATATTTACTTTCAAGCCAATCTTTGGGTGTTTGCTATCATTGCCATTTTGATAGGTTCTATTTGGGGCATTGGCAAAGCGGCTGTTTATAAGCATATACCTGATTATTTTCCAGAAGAAGTGGGCGTGGTAGGTGGTATGGTTGGCGTTTTAGGTGGCTTGGGCGGTTTTGTTTGCCCCATACTATTTGGATATTTATTGGAAGGCACAGGACTCTGGTCTAGTTGTTGGATTTTAATGTTGGTACTATCAGCAATCTGTTTGATTTGGATGCACCGTGTAGTGCAAAATATGGCAGATAAAGCCACGCCACGACTGGTCAATCAATTTGAAAGAGCTAAATCGGGGACTAAATAAAATTTACAAAAACCATCTTTTTAAAAGGTGGTTTTTTTGTTTTGTCATTCCTGCGAAGGCAGGAATCCAGTTTTGAAAGTTTTATTTATAAATTTGTCGTTATTTCTTACTAAATACATTGGTTTTAATTTAAAATAAATTAACTTCGTTTTTCTAATGATGAGATGAATCGAGATTTGTTTTGTCTAGCCGTTCATAATAAACTTGAAAAATCCTAACCAAAAGATAAATCATATGAAATTAGAAAAAATACTAGATAAACTTGGCTCATTAGAGAAAAATTCTTTTATAAAAATCATTGACCATATTATTTCCAAGAACCCTAAAAATTCAAAGGAAATTGAGAAAATTTTAAGTTTATCTGACAAAGGACTTAAATCTGTTGATAATCAAAATGTATCAAATATATTCAGTTTGATTGCAACGGAATTTACAGAACACTTAAGATGTGAATTTCAAGAAGCTAACTCGCAATTGGATATTCTTATTGATATTATAATTAGGGATGGCAATTGCTTAATGAAACAAGATTGGTTTTCAAGATTATATGAAACTGAAATCAAGAACTTGAAAGGGAAAATAAAAATTTTGACCACGGAATTAGAAAATGAGAAATCTGAGTTGAGTGAAGCAAGAAAACGAGATTACCGAATATATAAAGCTTGTTTATCCACGGCTTACAGAAACGATATTGTTAATAATCGTGATGCCAAAATAACATCTGACGAATTATCAATAATCTTAACTTTGTCAAAACAATTAGGACTATCACAAGAAGATGTTAAGCTAATCAATTATTCTATTTTACCTATTAAAAAAGTCGATATTCAAGACGTCATTAACAACTTAAAAAACATTGGAGTTGTATTTTATTCTAAAAAAGAAAACACCATTTATATAGCTGATGAAATGGTCAGACTTTTGAGAAAGGTTAGAGAAAAGGAAGTAGCTGAAAAATTTTACAGACGGACATTGAAATTATTAAGAGAACCAATCATTAATCAAATTGCTAAAGAGCACAATATTGATAGAAAATTAAATGCTTCACAAAAAATAGAACAAATAATTAAAGAGGGTATTTCTTTTACGGGTTTATTAACAAATGAAATATACAAACAAGGAACAAATCTAACCGAAAAGAAAAAAAACCTAAATGGACTTTGCGAAAAAGGATTAAATATTTCAAACTTGAAAGGAAGTACTTTAGAAGATAAAATTAAGAGTTTGATTGAACATTTTGAAAATGTTGAAAAAGATGAAAAAGTAGGTATTTCAATAGATGGTTTTGATAAAATGCTTTCGGAACTAAATCTCTCCCTTCCAAAACTTAACAAAGAGTTAAAAGAGCAGTTTGAATTACAGGATGAGTTTGTTTTAATTGCTGATTACTTACTTGATTATAATATAAAACCTAGAGATATTTTAGATTTAATCACTAAATCAGATTTATCTAAATTTATAAAGGATAATGGGGTCAAACAGCGTGGCGATGATATTTTAAACATTTTAGACCATTATAAAGATGTCGAAAATCTTTATCTCGAAAATTATGCAAATGTTGGGTATCGCAACCTAAACTTGCTAAAGGAAAATGGTATTTCGGTTAAAGAAAGTGAGTTAGGCCTTAAATTTGAAGAACTTACAAAAGTTATATTCACAGGTTTAGGCTTTAACGTGGATGATAAGTTTAAAAACGAACTAAATACACAAAAGGATATGATGGATATTCTTTTGAATTTAGGTAATGATGAAATAATCATTGTTGAGTGTAAAACAATAAAGGAAAAAGGATATAATAAGTTTAGTACAGTATCAAGACAATTAAAGTCATATCAAAATCTAGCACTTAAAAATAATTTGAGAATTGTCAAAATTCTACTTGTTGCGCCCGAATTTAGTGATGATTTTGTTTACGATTGTGAAATGGATACAGAAATGAATTTATCTCTGTTAACCGCATCTACGCTTTCTAAAATATTTGAGACATTTAAAACATCCAAATATCAAGAATTTCCACACGTTTTATTCAGGGATATTGTAATAAATGAAGAAAGAATAATTAAAGCATTGAGTAAACAAAATTGATGTAAAATAATAGTACAACCCTAAAATTTAAAAAGCTTTTATAGAATTGGATTCCTGCCTTTGCAGGAATGACAAGCATTTCGTTAATATATAGTATACCTGAACATTATATAAATTTAAAAAGATAGTTTAAGACAATTGGATTCCATTTAAGCAATTTCCTTACAGATAAAAAAAACACAAACGGTTTGTCATTCCTGCATAGGCAGGAATGACAAATCGAATGGTCATTTACCATTTCCTAAAACTAATTTATCTGCTGTGTTTTTCTTTTTTTTTTTGATAGTTGTTATTTTTGTTTAGTGCTGTCATTCCTGACTGCGCAGAAATGACAGTAGAACGTAAATCCATATAACAAAAATTACCTAAAAAAAGTACTATCATAATTAAACTTAAGATAGCAATTAAGAAATAATCTTTGGGTTTGTCATTCCTGCGAAGGTAGGAATCTACAAAGGAACAGCCCAGGTCCATTTAGTATGATGACGTTTAAACTTCTCTTGAGCATAACCGATAAAAAAAGAATTGAAAAGGAGTGATTAAGTTTCAATTCATGAGATTCCTACCAAGGCAGAAATGTCAGTGGAGTGTAAAACTCACAAGAAAAATTACCTCAAAAAGTGCTATTATAATTAAACTTAAGATAATAATTGAGAAATTCACGTCAGGTTTGTTATTCCTGCGTAAGTAGGGCCTATAAACGCAATCAGATTAGGTAGTAAGAATTGTCAATAAAACCTAAAAAAACAAATCTTAAAAACGCCACAAACTGAAAGCTGCGCCTGAAAACTGAAAACTACTTCCGTTTATTCCGTTTGTTGTAATTCTTATCCCCACGGGTTTTCGGCTTTTTATACTTAGCCGCAATTTTAAATTTATACGAACCTCCTAAATTTTCTTTAGAATTCTTTTCAGATTTTTCATGAAACGCTGGGCCCGGGGCATCTTCGTCTTTGTGTTTGGTAGGGTTGTAGTGCTCTTTAATTTGTGGGCGTTCTTCTTCAATAAGTTCATTGGAAATGGTGACGTTTTCAGGAATTTCCAATAACGGTATTTCCATATTCATCAGCCTTTCAATGTTTTCAATAGCATCAAGTTCTTCTTTTGTTGAAAAAATGAGTGATTCGCCTTTGCGTTCCGCACGTCCCGTTCTACCAATACGGTGCATATAGTTTTCTGGATAATCGGGCGTATCAAAATTAATGACATGGCTCACGTTGTCAATATCCAAGCCACGTGCCATCACATCGGTAGCCACTAAAATACGGTTGTCGCCATTTCTAAATTGTTCAATACTGCGCAATCTGTAATTTTGAGTTTTATTAGAATGGATAACGCATAATTCTTCTTTAAAATGTTCGTCCAGTTTTTCAAACAAACGGTCTGCCATTTTTTTATAAGCCACAAAAACCAACACTTTATTGTAAGTTTCGGGATCTTGTAATATGTGCGTTAACAAATTGACTTTAGTATTGAAATTAGGGGCATTGTAACGTTGTTGCGAAATGTTTTCAAGTGGCGTGCCCGAAACCGCAATGGAAACACGTTCGGGGCTTTTAAAAAAATCGTTAATCAGCAAATCCACATCCTGTGTCATCGTTGCCGAAAACATGATGTTTTGTCGACGTTCGGGCAATATATCAAAAATATTGATCAATTGGTGCCTAAACCCTAAATCCAACATCACATCCACTTCATCAATCACTAATTTCTGGATCGATTTTAATTGTAAAACTCGGCTTAAGGCCAAATCATACAAGCGTCCTGGCGTTGCCACCAAAATATCAACCCCTTCTGCAATCGCTTGTTTTTGGGTGTTGATATTGGTGCCGCCATAAACTCCTAAAACACGATTATTGATGTATTTTGAAAGTTTTTCAATTTCATCAACCACCTGTACCACCAATTCGCGCGTGGGCACGAAAACCAAAATCCGTGGGTTTTCTTGGGTAGAAAACGGGAGGTTTTTAAGTATGGGCAACATATAGGCAAAGGTTTTTCCCGTACCTGTTTGCGCAATGCCCACCATGTCTTTGCCCGATGCCACCACATTAAAAGCTTCTACTTGAATGGGTGTTGGCGTCGTATAGCCCAAATCGGTCAATGCGTTGTAAAGTGGTGTGTTTAAATTTAAATTGTGAAATGTCAAAACCTTGTTATTTAGCAGGCAAAGTTAGTCTTATGCCCGTTATTATTAGAATTTACTTTGAAAAAAATAAAGGTTTCTTTCTTTTTAAGGAAAAAAAGGTTAGATAAATTCAGATTGAAAAGCACACAAAAACCATCCTAATTTTTTTTAATGGTATTTTTTCTAAGTACCAGCATAGGGAACGAAATGCCCGCAGCTATGGAAATCAATATAAAAACCATAGTGAATCCGTTAGAAAAAATGGAATCGATTAGCGTGACTCTTGTAGCGACATCTTTTTCAATAAATATAAAATGCATAACGGACAACACGGTTTCATAAGCAAAATATCCAGGGATCATGGGGATTACCGGCGGAATACAAAAAACAACGGGAGGATGGTGTATTTTATGTGCAATGGGCATGCTTATCACGGCCACAAAAAGTACCGCTATAAAAGTTGCTAAAACAATGTGCACGTTAAAATTAATAAGAGCGAATTTTATGATTCCAGCTCCAAAACCCAATAAAAATACGGTCATGATGGTGCCTCGTGGAATGTTGAACAATATGCCAAAACCCAAGGCTGCAATGCCTGACCAAAAAGCGACTTCCAATAAATGAAAAAGAATTTCAAGCAAAATTATAAATTAATTCAATTGGTAAATAAGCATGGTTATAAAAAGGCCTATGGCAATGGCGAGCACCGTCATCAGCCCTGTGGTAAAACGTACCAAGCCATTTATGATGTTATTGTCCAATAAATCTGTAAACGAATTGATGAGCGCTACGCCCGGCACCAAATAAAGTATAGAAGTTGCCAAAGCCGCTTGTGGCTGTGCGCCGATATTGTAAATAA
>CAXBNH010000072.1:0-11168 GCA_963976905.1 uncultured Algibacter sp. | reverse complement strand
TTTTCATAACGGAAATGGCAGGGATTATGGCATCGACCAAATTGTAGATCTTACTAAAGTAGGGACTGAATATATTTTTGTTAAAGGCGACGGACAAAACGGCTGGGAAAATGTTTTGATTGTTGCCCATACGGACAATACTACCATAAGCATCAACGGCGGCGGTACCGTAGCCACCATCAACGCTGGCGATTATTATTTAATTGAAGGCAACCAGTACAGCGGTAACGGTAACATGTATGTGCAGACCTCGCAACCTGTATTTGCTTATCAAGGGGTTGGTGCCACAAATAATGAAGCCAACCAAGGCATGTTTTTTGTACCGCCCTTGAGTTGTGAAACTCGTGGAAATTTAGACAATATTGCCAACATCCAATCTATCGGAAACACGACCTATACAGGAGGTATAACAATTGTTACAAAAGTTGGAGCCACGGTTACCATCAATAACTTACCCGTTACTAATTTTTCATCTATCGGGCCTAATAACGTTACAGGCAAAACAGATTATGCTACCTATAAAGTAACCGGTTTAACTGGAAATGTTTCGGTTCAAAGTACTGACGAATTATATTGCGCCTATTTTAATTTCAATGGTCAAGCCACTTCTGGAAGTTTTTATTCTGGCTTTCCAACAGCGCCAGAAATTAATTTTGATACCGCTTTTGCCACCCTTGGAATTTGTATTCCAAATGTAACACTTGAAGTCGCTAATTTAGGGAATTTTGATAGTATTGAATGGTATTTTGATGATGGTTCAGGTTCAGGGTTTATGCCTACGGGAGTCACCACATTACGGTACATCCCAACAATTTCTGGCAACTATAAATTAATAGGTCAATTGCTTTGCTCTGGACTTACTTTAGAATCCATTGAAGTGCCCGTAAGTATTTGTCCCGATGATATGGATAACGATGGTATCCCCGACAACATAGATATTGATAACGATAATGATGGTATCTTAAACTGCACGGAATCTTATGGCAATCAAGATATTAATGTATCCAATCCTCTATCTGGAAGCATTCCTGTTGGGGCTTACACCTATACAGGAACTATAAATGCGATTGGAAGTGCTTCAGCTTCTCCTTTTGTTGGAGCTGGTGACGGTACTTTTATGAGTGAAACCCCTAGCAGAAACAATAGCCCAGAAACTAGTGTGACTTATGATTTAGCATTCAACAAATCTTTAAATCTTTTGTTTGAATACGCATCTTCAACCGTACTTGGAAACGGATTATTGACCAATGATGAAGAATTTATCATTCGTGTGCCAAACACTAAAACCATAACCCTATTAGACCCAGATGACCAATTATTGGTTGACACTAATTTTGATGGCGTTTATGAAGCGGGCATCACTCAAATCTCTTCCTTTGAGATACGCTTTAAACTTAAAACAGCCTCGTTGGTCATTGGTTCGGGAACGTTTGGTTTTTCAGCAAATGCTGTGGATGCCGTAACGTATATCCATAAAAACACTTCGGATACCAATACCAACCAAGCGACTTTTAAACTGACCGCAACTTGTGTTGCAAAAGATACGGATTTTGATGGCGTTGAAGATGCATTGGATCTAGACAGCGACAATGATGGCATCCCAGATTTTATTGAAAATACAGGTACCTTAATGCCTTTATCAGGAATCGATGCAGATGCAAATGGTTTGGATGATGTTTATGATATAACAGCAGCACCTTTAGATTCTGACAACGATACCGTTTACGATTTTTATGATTTAGATAGTGATAATGATGGTATTACCGATTTAATTGAATCTGGTCAATTAGGCCTTTTATCAGATACCGATTTGAATGGCATTGTAGATACTGGCGTTGCTTTGGGAGTGAATGGTTGGGTTGACGATGCCGAGACCGCACCCGATAGCTATCTCATTGGATATATACTTAATGATTTAGATACTGATGGTATTTTCAGCTACATAGATGCAGATAGTGATGGAGATACCTGTAGCGATGTCATAGAGGCTGGTTTTTCTGATGCCAACGGCGATGATTATCTTGGCGATGGCATTGTAATAGTTGATTTAACTGCTGATTTAAGTACAGGACAAGGATTGGTCACCAATCCCAGCGATGGTTATACGCTACCAAATTCAGATTATTTAACCGCAGCGCCCATTACCATTTCAGCACAACCCGCAGACACAAAAGTTTGTGAGTTGTCTGATACAACCATTTCTGTAAGCAGTAACCCTGTTGATAGTGTGCAATGGGAATTAAGTACAGATGGTATTAACTGGACAACTGTTGTTGATGATGCCACTTATAGCGGTTCCCAAACCAATGATTTAACCATTACATCAATACCATTAACATTCAATACCAATCAATATCGTGCGTTTTTAAATGTAGCTGGTAATAGTTGCGGACTTTACACAGATGAAATAGAATTAACCGTAATTGTTTTGCCAGTTGCCAATACAGCATCCGTGATGCAACAATGCGATGATGACAATAATGGCACCATGCCTTTTGATTTAACGTCGCAAAATACCGCTATCAATACCACGCCGGGCATGACCATTACTTATCACGCTTCGCAAGCAGATGCCGATACTGGAAACTTACCCTTATCAAGTCCGTATGAAAGTGGAAACACCACCATTTATGCACGTGTGGTCAATGATGTAAACACCAATTGTTACGACACGTCAAGTTTTGATTTAGAGGTCTATGAATCTCCCGTGCCTTTAAATGCACCAAACGTAACGCCCATTCAAGAATGTGACAACACGTCGGTTGGCACAGATACCGATGGGTATATTGTTTTTGATTTGACCCAAAAAGAAACCGAAATCCTTAATGGACAGAGCGCAACAGACTTTGCATTGACCTATTTTACAGATTCAGTATACACCAATCCAATACCAAACCCAACAACATTCATAAATACAACTTCTGGAAAGCAGACCATTTATGTGAGGGTAACAAATAGTTTTCATGCTAGTTGTGTTGCTGATACATCTTTTGAAATTGAAGTGTATCAATTACCACAAGTTAACAATCCAAACACCTATTCGCAATGCGATGATGCCTCTAATGATGGACAGGCATTTTTCAATTTGGAACTCGATAATATTAAAGAAAAAATCAATCCCAATTACATAACCGAAGGACTCACATTTACCTTTTACGAAAACCAAACCGAAGCTGAAACCAACGGCATTAGCATTCCAAATCCAACAACTTATCAAGATGCGCTTGGCTTTACACCAGAAACTGTTTGGGTTCGCGCCGAAAACCCTAATGGCTGTTTTAGGGTCGTACCGCTTACCTTGGAAGTTTCACCTTCTAGTGCCGCATTGAGTTCTTATAATCCAAATTCCATCTATCAATGTGATGACGGAACAGATTTAAGAGATGGCGTGGCAACTTTTGATTTGACCAACATTCAAAACTATATTAGTGCCACAGTTTTTCCAACCTTCAACGTGACCGTTCATTTTTATGAAAGTCAGTTGGACGCTGAATTGGAAACCAATGGAATTCCAGACCCATCAAATCATCAAAATACCAATTCCCCCAATGCACAAGATATATGGGTACGTGTGAAAAGTGATTTAGGCAATAACTGTTTAGGATTAGAAACATTTCCTAATTTATTGATTGTGGAAGCCTTACCAACAGCAAATCCAGTAACCATAGCACGTGAATGCGATTATGATACTACTGATAATATGCTAAGTTTCCCTTTTGATACTTCACAATTAGAAAACGATGTATTAAACGGACAAAACCCAGCGAATGTTAGCATCACTTATTTTGATGCCAACGGCGTCACTTTATTATATGCCGATAGTTCGCCCGTTACCAGCCCAATCCAACCTGTTTTCTTAACTGAAAACCAAACCATAACCATTCGTGTTACCAACAATGTAACCTCAGACTCAGATGGTGCTTGTTACGATGAAACCACCTTGCAATTTATTGTCGATGAACAACCGATTATTGCCAGCCCTGTAGCAAATCAAATATTTTGTGACGATGGCAATGATGGCACCGATGAAAACGATGGGCTTCATAGCTTTGATACGTCTTCATTTGGCACCACCATTCTTGGCACACAAACAGGTATGGATATTTATTTTGATTATTTAGATGAAAATGGCGTTATGGTTATCAACAGCACCTCACTTCCAAACCCGCTTATTTCAGGAAATCAAACCATTACTGTAGAAGTTGTAAATCCAATAAACACAAGTTGTACGGCAACTACCAGCATAGAGTTTATTGTAAATCCGTTGCCAGAATTCACCATAAACGAAGAAGAAATTGTGTGTTCATCAGACCCGACATTTTCAGTTGTTTTAGAGCCTTTTCAGAACAATCCATCTGAAATATTTGATTATGAATGGAGATCCCAAGATGGCAGCGTGCTATCTAGTGCAAACACTTTACATGTTTCCACAGCTGGCGATTACACCATTACACTTACAAACCCAACAACGTTATGCTCAAAATCAAAAATAGTATCGGTTAAAGCATCAGAGCTCGCCAATATCGGCTTAGAGGATGTTGAAGTCCACGATTTAATTGAAAACAATACGGTTACTATTTTAAATCCCACCAGCTTAGGTGCAGGCTCTTATGAATTCTCCTTAGAATCTAAAGATGGAAAAATCACCTATCCGTTTCAAGACAATCCTGTTTTCGATAATGTTAGTGCGGGGCTTTACTCCTTATTGGTCAAAGATGACATTTGTGGTACCGTAGCATTGGATATTTCGGTAGTAGGATATATGAAATTTTTTACACCTAACGGCGATGGAAATAACGATACGTGGCAAATCAAAGGCATCAGTTCCAATTTTCAAACCAATAGTTCTATTTATATATTTGACCGTTATGGTAAACTCATTAAACAGTTGAATTCTTTAGAAGATGGATGGAACGGCACTTTCAACGGTGCGCTGATGCCAAATGATGATTATTGGTTTAAAGTTTTATTGGAAGATGGCAGAGAGCTTATGGGACATTTCACTTTAAAACGTTAACACCTACATCCCGTTTTTTTGCGTAATTTTGTATTATGCAATTCAAAATAGACTCCGAATTTAAGCCTACGGGCGACCAGCCGAATGCCATTAAACAGCTTGTTAATGGCATTAAGACCGATGAAAAATATCAAACCTTATTGGGCGTTACAGGTTCGGGGAAAACCTTTACCGTAGCCAATGTTATTGAAGAAGTGCAACGCCCAACTTTGGTTTTGGCACACAACAAAACATTGGCAGCGCAATTATATTCTGAATTCAAACAGTTTTTTCCAAATAACGCGGTAGAATATTTTGTATCCTATTACGACTATTACCAACCCGAAGCCTACATTCCCGTTTCAGGCGTGTATATTGAAAAGGATTTATCCATCAATGAAGAAATAGAGAAAATGCGGTTAAGCGCCACCTCTTCCCTACTTTCTGGCAGGCGCGATGTTTTGGTAGTAGCGTCTGTTTCGTGCATTTATGGTATTGGAAATCCTGTGGAATTTCAAAAAAACGTCATTACCCTAAAACGCGACAAAGTTATTTCAAGAACAAAATTACTGCATCAACTGGTGCAAAGCTTGTATTCCAGAACAGAAAGCGAGTTTAAACATGGAAATTTTAGGATTAAAGGCGATACCGTTGACATTTTTCCGAGTTATGCCGATGATGCTTTTAGAATCCATTTTTTTGGTGATGAGATTGAAGATATGGAATCCTTCAATATCCAGACCAATCAAGTGGTTGAAAAATATGACCACTTGACTATTTATCCAGCAAATATGTTTGTGACCTCTCCCGATGTTTTACAAGGTGCGATAAAAGAAATTCAACACGATTTGGTAAAACAGCATGATTATTTTAAAGACATCGGAAAGCATTTGGAAGAACGTACCGAATTTGATTTGGAAATGATTAGGGAATTGGGTTATTGTTCCGGTATTGAAAACTACTCGCGCTATTTGGATAGACGCTTGCCTGGCACACGGCCTTTCTGCTTGTTGGATTATTTTCCAGAGGATTATTTGATGGTGGTAGATGAAAGCCACGTGACCATTTCACAAGTACACGCCATGTACGGAGGCGATAGAAGTAGAAAAGAGAATTTGGTGGAATACGGGTTTAGGCTCCCCGCAGCCATGGACAACCGGCCGTTAAAATTCGAGGAGTTTGAAGCCATTCAAAATCAAGTAATCTATGTGAGTGCCACACCAGCAGATTATGAGCTTCAAAAAACAGATGGTATTTATGTGGAACAAGTCATACGCCCCACAGGTTTATTGGATCCCATTATTGAAATCCGTCCCAGTTTAAACCAAATTGATGATTTAATAGAAGAAATTCAGCAACGTGTTGAAAAAGACGAGCGCACTTTGGTTACTACACTTACCAAACGCATGGCCGAGGAATTGACGAAATATTTAGACAGAATCCAAATCAGATGCCGCTACATCCATAGTGATGTGGATACTTTGGAACGTGTTGAGATTATGCAAGATTTGCGAAAAGGCCTATTTGATGTTTTGGTAGGCGTTAACTTACTTCGTGAAGGTTTGGATTTACCAGAAGTATCTTTAGTTGCTATTTTAGATGCAGATAAAGAAGGATTTTTACGTTCGGCACGTTCGCTAACGCAAACCGTAGGAAGAGCCGCAAGACACCTCAACGGCAAGGCCATTATGTATGCCGATAAAATTACCAACAGTATGCAAAAAACCATTGATGAAACCAATTACAGACGTGAAAAACAGATTAATTACAACACAGCAAACCACATTACCCCAAGGGCATTGAACAAGAGCTTGAACAATGCTTTGACCAAAAACTCTGTGAGCACATATAGTTATGAATTGGAAGCTGCCAAAGCCGCTGAACCAGAAAGCGATTATTTAAGCAAACCCGAATTGGAAAAGAAAATCAGGGAAAAACGAAAACTGATGGAAGAAGCTGCCAAACAACTAGATTTTATAATGGCAGCTAAAATGCGCGATGAGATAAAAAGTTATCAAACCAAATTAGAGAAACTGAATGTTTAATTTAAGAACCATCTAAAACCAAGCATCATGAAAAACATGTTCGATTTAAAAGAAAGTACCGAGGTTATTGACAGAATCAATCAGCTTACTCCAGACACAAAAAAACTTATGGGGAAAAATGAGCGTTGATCAAATGCTGGCACATTGCAATGTACCTTACGATTTTGTTTATACTAATAAATATCCAAAACCAAATGCATTCAAAAAGTTTATGATTACATTGTTTGCTAAAAAGGTGGTTGTAGGCAACAAACCCTATCCTAAAAATTCGCGAACCGCTCCTGAATTTTTAATCACGGATGAAAAGAATTTTGATGCCGAAAAAAAACAATTGGTGGATTACATTATAAAAACACAAAAACTCGGTAAATCCCATTTTCACAATAAAGCATCCCATTCATTTGGCCCATTGAGCACACAAGAATGGAACACCATGTTTTATAAACATCTTGACCATCACTTAAAACAATTTGATGTCTAATTTAGCACTATTCTTTCGCCAAGAGTATCAAAACATAAGTCTTCAATACTATTTAAAAGCACAACGAAGGGTTTTATAGAAGTTCGGGATGAAAACCATATAATATTTATTAACTTTAAATAGTTGTAAATATTTAAACATCCTTCAAAATGATTGAAAGCGACCAAATTGCACAACCTACCAAACGAATTGCCGCAATAGACCTCGGCACCAATTCTTTTCATGCCGTTTTAGTGGATATCTATGCCGATGGCAGTTTCCGCACTATAGATAAACTTAAAGAAATGGTCATACTTGCTGAAAAAGGCATGGATCACCATTTAAGTGAAGAAGCCATAGAACGCGGATTGGATGCTTTAAGGCGCATCAAATTTTTATGTGACAGCCAGAACGTAGAAAATATATTGGCCTATGCCACCAGTGCCATTAGGGAAGCCAAAAATGGCGGGGATTTTATACAACGGGCAATTGACGAACTGGATATACAAGTACGGGCGATTTCAGGGAAAATGGAAGCAGAAATGATAGCTTATGCCGTACGCCATAGTATCGCCCTCGATAAAGAAATGGTACTTATGGTAGATATTGGTGGTGGTAGTGTAGAATTTATTGTTGGGAATATGGATGGCTTCCATTACTTCACAAGCTTAAAATTAGGAGTGGCGAGAATGGCAGCCCAATTTGTGAATTCAGACCCCATTTCCCAAAAAGATATTGAGGCATTACAAAATCACTTTAAGGAAATCCTACTAGAAGTTGCAAACATATTAAAAAAGTATCGGGTAAAAACCATTATTGGTTCCTCTGGCACCATGGAGAATATAGCTGCTATGATTGCCGACCGTAACTCCATGTCTGTTTCCGTGACCTTAAATGAATTTGTGTATTCTCAAAAAGACTTCCAATCTTTTTATGATTATTTTATCAAGCTCGATAAAAAACAACGGTTAAAGGAAAAACATTTGGAAGAAAAAAGGGTGGACATCATTAACCCAGGAATGGTATTAATGCACTTTATGATTGATAAATTCAATATTGAAAACGTAAAAATCTCTGAAGCTGCATTGCGGGATGGGATGATTATAGACTATATTAATAAAGAAAAGGAAACATCCAATTTACAATTGGTAGCACATATTCCCGACCCTCGGGAACGTAGCATATATGAATTACTAAGAAAATGCAATTGGTTTGAACAACATTCAACCCATGTCGCCAACATGGCACTTCAACTTTTTGATGCATTTAAAAAAGACCTTGATTTATTGGAATCAGATCGGGAATTGTTGAGATATGCGGCTCTTTTACATGATATTGGCTATTATATTTCTCATAGTAAGCACCATAAACACGCTTTATATATCATTAGAAATTCTGAACTAAGAGGGTTTCAGGAAAATGAAGTGAATTTAATAGCACATGTTGCAAGGTACCACCGAAGATCAACACCCAAAAAGCGACATAAAAAATTTAAAAAATTGAGTAAAGGCTTACGTAAAAGGATAAAAAGATTATCAGCAATACTAAGGGTGGCAGATGGATTGGATAGGAGCCATTTTCAAAATGTCCTACATTTGGAGATAACAAAGACCAACGATAAGATTTCTTTTTTGATTACTACAGAAGGGGATCCTGAACTCGAAATTTGGGGAGCCACTCGTAAATCTAGACTTTTTGAAAAAGTAACGGGTAAAACTCTCGAGATTTTTGCATTCAATAGAAACTAACAATACTATAAATTCCAAATCCATTACAAACTCATAAAACATAGACTGGATCCAAAATAACTAGAATAAAATCGCAGGGTTTTATTTAGTCATTTCATTTAAGAATAAGAATAAAACGCTAGTTATACTGTGTCTTAAAAATATCTATCAATACATCTGGCGGTACAATTTTATTTGGGAAACTATCCATAAGGTATAGCACTTTGGTAATAGATTCGTGGCTTAAGCCCATACGCAAACCAAAGTTATACAGTTTTATGGCGCCTTTTGAATTATTATCGCCTTGATCATCAATATTCATCAATAGAACCAAACGATGAAATTGTACAATGCGTTCACTATGCGATTTTAAATGGGTGTAATTGATAGGATTTTCTATTAAATACTCAAAATCTTCGCGAGCAATATCAAGTTGCTTTGCTACCCCTAATAAAAAGTTGTATTCAATGCTTTTTATAGAAGGTTTATCATACTTAGCAAAAGCAATCATTTCTGATAAAAGACTCAATTTTTATACTATATTAATCATGTTGAGTGAGGGTTTAGTGTTATTAACATAAAGGTACGGCGCAAAAGCCCTTAAGTAATCGGAGATATATGCTGTCTCATCGAAAAACAGGGCGTATTTGGTCGTTCTTTTTATTTACTTCATCAATGGTTACTTTTATTCGTCTAATAAAAATGCATTTCATCATTTTAAAAAAGTAAATCACAACCCTAACAAACACAACTTAACAACCTAACATACAGCATGTTAAATTCTATATTTTAAAATAAAAAACAATAAGACAAAATAAAAAATTAAGGTATCTTTACAGCGTTTAAAAAAACGTTAGAAAAACCACGGCTTTTAAATAAAATCGATAAAATGCAACTCGTAAAAGCCATTAAAATTATGGATATGACAAACAACGATATTTTAAAAAAATTACGTGTCGCATTGAAGCTTCGCGATGATGATATTGTAAAGATCTTAGAACTGGTTGATTTCAGGATTTCCAAAAGCGAATTGGGTGCTTTTTTCAGAAAAGAAGACCACCCAAAGTATATGGAATGCGGCGACCAAATTTTAAGGAACTTTTTAAACGGTTTGGTCATTCATTTGCGTGGCCCGATGCCTGAGAAGAAACCTAACACTAATAAAGCTAAAATTCCATCCCAAACTGGCGGAATCAAAAACATCCCTAAAGACAGTAATGGTCGAGCAAATTCCAAACCAATTTCTGAAAAAAAAGGAACAAATAAAAATTTCAAAAAAAGTTCTGACAGGTTTTAAATAGAAATACTGTAATTAAAACAGGAACCAAAAACTAAAGCAGTTTTAAAAATCTCAGGACAGAGTTTTGTCCTGAAATTTTTTTTATTAATTCATCTTAAATTTTAGTATGGAAAATGAATAAGGATCTAGAGTAACACTTACAATGCCTTTTTTGCTATAAATTTCAAGCTCCTTAGGGCTTATTTTGTTTGGTTCATCAAAAGAATTCAAATCCTCTAATTTTTCACTTGAAAGCACAATTAAATCACCTTTTGATTTGACTTTTCCACCCTTTAAATTCACTTGTATATTTTGTGATTTTTTTGCAGCGTTCACAACCTTTACAATAACTTCTTTTTTATCTGAATCTATCACCGCAGAAGCAAATAAATCATTTTGCCCTGTAGATCCTTGCCCTCATTTTTAATGGCTATTAAATCGGTACCTCTATGGGTTGCATATAATTTCTGAACTTGATAATTTGCTGTACCGTAAGATTCTAAATTATTAAACCAAATCATATCTGGTGTCCATTGCCAACCTTCTTCATGTGCCATCAATGGCGCATAAGACGTAAGATTAACAACCGCTGCATTGCGCTCCAATCCGGTCATAAAAGCGGCTTCTGAAAATGCGCATTCCCAATTGTTTTTATTATTTG
>CAXBNH010000071.1:0-11253 GCA_963976905.1 uncultured Algibacter sp. | reverse complement strand
GTGCTATAATGTTGTAGTTTGAGGTAAGTACGTCAACAATTTTTCCTTTTCCTTCATCTCCCCATTGTAATCCTAGTAGTAAATCTACTGCCATTGTAAAAAATTAATTAGTTAGTTATCCTTCCCGTCAGAGGATTTTCTAGTTCCGTAAAAGTAAAGTGAGTGGTTATTGATTTCAATATCAAAAACCTCCTCAATGGTTTTTTTTATAGATTGAATTCGTGGGTCACAAAATTCTATCACTTCGCCTGTATCTGTAAGGATAACATGGTCGTGCTGTCTGTCAAAATATGATTTTTCATACTGAGCCTGATTTTGACCGAATTGATGTTTTCTTACTAATTTACATTCTAGAAGTAACTCTATAGTATTGTAAAGTGTGGCGCGGGACACACGATATTTTTTATTTTTCATACTGAGATATAATGATTCAATATCAAAATGCTCAGTATTGTTGTATATTTCTTGTAGTATGGCGTAGCGTTCGGGTGTTTTTCTATGCCCGTTGTTTTCTAAAAAGCTTGTAAATACGCTTTTAACGATCTCTTGGTTTTTATTATCTGCTTTTGCACTCATAATTTCGTCCGCAAATTTACACTTTTTTTACACTCTAGTAACTTTATCTATACCATTAATTTTTTTAAGTTTTTCAATAAGCTTTTTCAGCATGGTGCTATTTTTTACATTCAAATTGATTTTACCTGTAAAGAGCCCATCATTACTTTCAAAACTGATGCTTTTCATGTTAACGTGCATATTGGACGAAATCACTTTGGTTACCTCGTTTACCAATCCAATATTGTCTATGCCTGATACTATTATTTTTGCCAAAAACTCTTGTTGGGTGGAGTCAATCCACTTGGCGGTCATGATTCTGTAAGCATAATTGGATTGCAAACTCAAGGCGTTCGGACAATTTTTTTTGTGTACTTTAATGCCTTCTGAAACTGTTAAAAATCCAAAAACATCATCTCCTGGAATGGGATTGCAACAATTGGCCAGTTTATAATCCAGTTTTTCTTCTTCTTTTCCAAAAACAAGCGAATCATAGTTTGAAGTGATTTCATTTTTTTCTAATTCATCTTTTAGAATGGTAGGTTTTCGGTTGATTTTACTTTTAATGTAGCTCATTAAAGCGTTGCTTCTTGAGGAAGCAAAATTTTTGAGCATGAGGTTGTCAATAGACCCAATACCAACACGATAAAATAAATCTAAACTTGTTTTTAGTTTAAAATAATGCACCAGTTCATTAACGCTACTTTCGTTGAGCGTTATTTTGAGCTGTTTTAATTTTCGTCTTAATATTTCTTTGCCATCTTCGCCAATCCGTTTTCTGTCTTCTTTTAAAGCCGATTTTATTTTACTTCTAGCCCTAGCGGTAGTGGTGTAATCCAACCAGTTGGCATTGGGTTTGGCATTTTCTGAAGTCAATACTTCCACTTGGTCGCCTGTTTGTAAAACATGGCTTAAAGGCACCAATTTTCCATTTACTTTAGCGCCTCTGGTTTTCATGCCTACTTCTGTATGGATATTAAAGGCAAAATCCAATGAAGTGGCGCCCTTTGGAAGTGATTTTAAATCGCCATTGGGTGTGAAAACAAATATTTCTTGCGAATACAGATTGAGTTTGAACTGCTCAACAAAATCCACAGCGTTTATATCAGGATTTTCAAGAGCTTCTTGGAGTCTATTTATCCAACTATCCAGACTATCTTCTTTTTCTTTATCCTGTTTGTATTTGTAATGGGCTGCATAGCCTTTTTCTGCAATCTCGTTCATGCGTTGGCTACGTACCTGTACTTCCACCCATCGGCCTTTGGGTCCCATTACGGTAATGTGCAAGGCTTCATAACCTGTTGTTTTTGGAGATGTGATCCAATCCCTAAGGCGCATGGGGTTAGGCCTGAAATGGTCTGTAACAATGGAATATATTTTCCAAGCTAAAAACTTTTCGTCAGCGATTTCGCCTTTGTATATAATTCGTATGGCAAACTTGTCATAAACTTCATCAAAAGATACGCCTTGTTTTACCATTTTTCTTCTGATGGAAAAAATCGATTTCGGACGCCCTTTTATGGTGTATTCAAAATGCTCTTTGTCCAATGAGTTTTTTATAACATCACTAAACTCTTTAATGTAAAGATCTTGTTCTTCTTTACTTTCTTTTATTTTGAAAAGAATGTCGTTATAGACTTCGGGCTCGGTGTATTTTAAGGCTAAATCCTCTAATTCGTTTTTAATGTTATAAAGACCAATACGGTGTGCTAAAGGCGCATAAATATAAAGGGTTTCAGAAGCTATTTTAACCTGTTTGTCTGCCCGCATGGCATCCATGGTTTGCATGTTGTGAAGGCGGTCTGCTATTTTTATGATGATAACACGTACATCATCATTTAAGGTAAGCAGCATTTTTCTGAAATTTTCGGCCTGTAAGGAAATATCCATATCTTTTTCCTTACTCAACGACGATATTTTGGTAAGCCCATCGACTATTCTGGCAATGGTTTCTCCAAAAAGTTGCTCGATGTCCGTAATGTTGTACCTGTCACAATCTTCTACGACATCATGAAGTAGGGCAGCGGCAATGGATGTGCTGTCCAAACCAATTTCTTGGGCTACAATTTTTGCAACTGCAATGGGGTGGAAAATATAGGCTTCGCCAGATTTTCTGCGCTGATCTTTATGCCCATCCAAAGCCACATCAAAAGCATGCCGTATGAGTTTTTTGTCCTCATCGGTCAGCGTGGTGTAGCTCACTTTCAAAAGCTCTTTGTAGGCTTTAGCAATGGCTATATTTTCTTTTTCTAGGTATTCTTCAGTCATCTCAATCATCGATTAAAAATAGAATAAACAAATGTAATAGCCAATGGCTTTTCAAAATTTATTGTGATGTTTTAAGAATTTAAAAAAGCAATCAATTTTGAAACAGCTTTTCCTCTGTGCCCAATGTTGTTTTTTATGATCAAATCCATTTCGGCAAACGTTTGGTCATGGTTATTTGGCATAAAAATAGGATCATAGCCAAACCCTTTTTCGCCTTGTTTTGATGCTGTGATGATGCCTTCACAAATACCAGTGAATGTATGTTGTTTGTTGTTTAGATGTAGAGCGATAACGGTTTTAAATTGGGCGTTTCGGTTTTCAGTTCCGCTTAAATTATGAAGCAACAAATTCATGTTGTCATTTGCATTGCGCTGCTCGCCGGCATATCTTGCCGAATACACACCGGGTTCTCCTTTTAAAGCATTTACTTCCAAACCTGTGTCATCGGCAAAACAATCGTAGCCATAATGTGCTTTAACATAGTTTGCTTTTTGAATGGCATTGCCTTCAATGGTGTCTTGGGTTTCTGGAATGTCTTCCAAGCAACCAATATCCTTTAAGCTTAAAAGTTTAATTTCTTGTGGTAATAATGCTTGAACTTCTTTGATTTTATTATAATTGTTTGTGGCGAAAACGAGCTGCATCATGTTTGTGGAATTTGAATTTTCAAAATTACAATATATTGATTTATATAAAAATGAAGTTTCAATCAATTGTTCTAAAATATCATATAGAATTTTTTATGACTATTTTATGACTTTTATCTTTTTAAGTCCTATTAAAATGGGTTATATTAGTAATCGATATAACCCTTAAAAAGAGAACGATTATGACCGTAAATTTTCAATATGTTGATGTAGATGTAAGTGAAACACTTTCAGCTTTTACCCAAGAAAAGTTAAGCAAATTATTTGATAGATATGAATTTTTAATAAGTGCTACCGTGTACTTCAAGCAAGATGAAAATAAGCACGATACCGGCAAAATTTGCAATATAGAATTGAGTTTGCCTGGACCGCGAATTTTTGCCACGTCCACTGAGCATAATTTTGAAGTATCGGTAAGAGAAACCATTAGCGATCTGGAACGTCAGCTTAAAAAACGTAAGGAGGTTTTTAAAACGCATTAAATAATTCAGAATTCAAAATCCAGAATTAGCGATGATGATATGGTTCATTCCGTAAAATAGTATAACCTCTGTAAAGTTGTTCAATAAAAAACAAGCGAATCATTTGATGGGAAAATGTCATTTTAGATAATGAAATTTTCCCATTCGCTTTTTGGTAAACATCTTGTGAAAGCCCATACGGCCCACCAATAACAAAAACCAGCTGTTTGATACCAGAATTCATGTGTTTTTGCAAATAATCTGAAAAACCAATAGAATCAAATTGTTTGCCGTTTTCATCCAAAAGAATCATGGCATCTGTGGGATTTATTTTAGCTAAAATCAGTTCACCTTCTTTTTGTTTTTGCTGGTCTTCACTTAAATTTTTGGCATTTTTTATATCGGCAATAATTTCAAATGAAAAATTGATGTAAAACCCTAATCTGTTTTGATAGGTTTCCATCAAATTCTCAAGGTTTTTGCTATCCGTTTTGCCAATGGCAATCAGTTTTATGTTCATATGGTAAAATTATTCATTTCTGTTTATGAATAATGCATTAAAAATGATAAAAATTTTAAATTTCGTAAATCAATTTCTTATTTTTACGCCAAATTAACCTTTTCAATATGTTGACCAAAGAGCAATTCCACAATGAAATCGATTTGATAATAGCCAATGCCATCCGTGAGGATGTAGGCGATGGCGACCATAGTTCATTAGCCTGTATTCCCGAAAATGCCAGAGGAAAAGCCAAGTTATTGGTAAAGGACAAAGGCGTTATAGCAGGTGTGGCCTTTGCTAAAAAAGTGTTCGCTTATGTTGATAAAAGTTTACGTGTTGACATTCTTATTGAAGATGGCACAGCGGTATCGTATGGTGATGTGGTTTTAACGGTTGAAGGATCGTCCCAATCCATTCTAAAATGCGAGCGTACCGTTTTGAATGCCATGCAGCGTATGAGTGCCGTGGCCACAAAAACCAAAATGTTTGTTGATTTGTTGAAAGGCACCAGAACAACGGTTTTAGATACCCGAAAAACCACTCCGGGTATTCGTGCTCTGGAAAAATGGGCGGTAAGAATTGGTGGTGGAGAAAACCACAGATTTGCTTTGTATGACATGATCATGCTTAAGGACAACCATATAGATTTTGCAGGAGGTATTACCAAAGCTATTGAAATGACCAAGCAATATTTGAATGAAACCGGTAAGGATTTAAAAATTATGGTAGAGGCCAGGGATTTAAGCGAAGTAGAAGAAATTTTAAGAAATACAGGTATTTACAGAATATTAATAGATAATTTTGATTATGAAGACACTAAAAAAGCCATTAAAATGATTGGTGATAAGTGTTTAACGGAATCATCAGGTAATATTAATGAAAATACCATACGGCATTATGCAGAATGTGGTGTAAACTACATTTCATGCGGGGCCATTACACATTCTGTTCATAACATGGATTTGAGTTTGAAGGCCGTAAAAAGACCTGATTAAATCGGAATTTTCATGAGGTTGAACGAGATTTCAGTATTCTACATTGATTGCAATGGAAATTGCAAACATACCTATATTGAGGCAAACTGCTTCGATGCTAATTTGTTTTCCAAAGTCATTAAGCAATTTCAGATAAATAAGCAGTAAAATTTAAAAATATACAATGATAAAGAAACTAAACATCGGTCTTTTGATAATTTCAATAGTATTTGTCTCGTGCAATTCAAATAAAAATAAAAAAACCGAACAAGAGCCAATTCAAGAAGATATACAGTTGTTAAACCCTGCATTGCCGGGTGATAATCCTGATCCATCTGTTATAAGGGTAGGAGAAACCTATTATGCCACTTCCACAACCAATGAGTGGGCACCGTATTTTACCATTTACAAATCTACTGATTTAAAAAACTGGGAATTGATTAACCATGTGTTCCCAAACGGCTATTCAGATATGAAAGACCAATGGGGAGAAAATAATTTTTGGGCTTCAGAATTGGCTTATGATGCCGAACAAAATAAAATTTACGCTTATTATACAGCACATGACAGAACTGTTTCAGGTAATCCAGGTTTAAAAATTGGCGTTGCTTGGATAGGAGCAAACCAAATTGAAACTGGAAAATTCACGGACAACGGTCCTGTAATTGTTGAAGACCAATGCGGTGCCATTGATGCTTTTGAGATGAAAGAAAATGGGAAAATTTATGCTTTCTGGAAGAATGATGGAAATGGTTGTGGTAAGGAAACTTGGATTTGGATGCAGGAAATCAATGAAAGTAGAACACAATTAATAGGAGAGAAGAAGCAATTGTACAAAACCACAGAACCTTGGGAAACGGCATTGGTAGAAGGGGCTTGTTTTTTTAAGAAAGGCGACTACTATTATAGTTTATATGCCGTTGGCGGATGTTGTGATTTTAGGTGTAATTATAAAACAGGTATTGCACGAACTAAAAATTTGGCAAGTGGTAATTGGGAAAAATATGAAAAAAACCCCATAATGGAAAGCAATGATAAATGGATGTGTCCTGGCCATGGTACCGTTGTGGAAACGCCAGATGGCAAATTGTTCATGCTTTATCACGCCTTTAATAAAGATTATGATGTTTTTGTTGGAAGGGAAGGCATAATTGAAGAATTGAAAATGAATGAAGATGGTTGGCCAGTTTTGCACAATGCAACCGTAGCAAATAGACCAAAATCAGATTTAGATTATAGTGAAGATTTTACGAAAGAAAATAAAATAAACATAGTTTGGCAATGGCCATCAAAATTGCAAAAACCAGATATGCTTTTTGAAGGGGCGTTAAAGTTGCAAGCATCCAATGAAAATCATGACTTGGGTACTTTTTTAGGACAATATGTAAAAACAACCAATTTTGAAATTTCATCAAAAATAAATCCAACCGATGTCAATGCTGGTATTTGTCTGAGTGGTGCTATTTTTAAAAGTAAATGGCCTGGAGAATTAGGGGGAATCGGTATTTCTGTTTCAAAAACGAGTGTCCAAGCATATAGTAATCTTGATGGTAATTATGAACTGCTAAAGCAAGATAACATGCCAACAGATACTGCAGTGGAGCTTAAACTGCATGTACAGAATGGTGGAAGTGAAATTGATTTTTTCTATAAAACAGAAAATGAATGGATTCATTTTTATTCTTCTGCCATTGATGTTAGAAAATATGCGCCTTGGGGAATGGGTTACAGAGTTGGTATTACAGCAAAAAGCAATACAGGGGATTGGGCAAGTTTTGAAAATTTTGCTCTTGTAAATAAATGATTCTTCACAAAAAAAATCTTTGCTAACTTTGTGTAGAATCTCTATGCCTAAATATTAATGACAAAACCTATTGAAGATAAATTAGAAAAAATACCAGTAATAAAGGGGCTGGCCAGGTTTTGTAAAAGTATTAAAATATTAGGACTGGAAGGGTTGTCTTTGTATGATTTATTGGAATTGTACATTACAGGCATTCTAAAAGGGGCTTTGACTTCTCGGGCAAGTGCAATTGCATTTAGTTTTTTTATGGCACTTTTCCCCTTTTTGCTATTTGTATTGATTGTGATTCCTTATGTGCCCATTGATGATTTCAAAATTGAATTCCTCAGATTTTTAGAGTCATTTTTACCACCTAATACCTCTGATTTTTTCTTTGAGAATATTTTTGAAAACATTGACCAGCCGCAACGGGGCGGACTTTTATCATCGGTTTTTATATTATCATTATTATTGATGACAAACGGGGTTAATGCTGTTTTTTCGGGTTTTCAAAATTCGTATCATGAGCAACTGACACGCAATGTGTTCAAACAATATCTTTATGCCTTGGGTATAGCGCTCATACTGGCTTTTCTACTTATTTTTACGATTGCCGTTTTAGGGTATTTTCAAATTTATGTGGTACAGGAATTGTTTCAGGCGCTAGAGCTCAGGGGCTATCAAGTAGATTCGCAAAGTGTGTTTTGGGCAAAGATGGCACAATATGCATTTTTTGTAATCATGGTATATTTGGCAACTTCAACTTTATATTATTTTGGCACCCATGAAGGAAAAGAATCTAAATTCTTTTCTGTAGGTGCGCTTTTTACAACTATACTTATTATTTTATCATCTTTTTTGTTTGGTATTTATATTGAAAATTTTGGACAGTACAACAAGCTTTACGGTTCTATTGGAGCGCTCTTGATTTTAATGTTTTATTTGTGGCTCAATTCCAATATATTATTATTGGGTTATGAATTGAACGCTGCTATCAATAAACTTAGAAAAAGATATTGATGATGGCATATTTTATAGACGTTATCATTCCCATTCCGCTGCCTAAGTTGTTTACGTATAGCATTACCGCTTCAGAATATGGATTTTTAAAAACCGGCATGCGTGTATCGGTGCCTTTTGGGAAATCTAAAATTTATACAGGCATTGTTTTTAAAGTACATACAGAAGCTCCGGCGGCCTATGAGGCCAAAGATATTCATCAAATTTTGGATGATGCTCCCATTGTTAATGAAAAACAATTACAACTGTGGCAATGGGTTGCTGGATATTATATGTGTACCCTGGGCGATGTCATGCGGGCAGCTTTACCAAGTGCTTTTATTTTGGAAAGTGAAACCGTTATACTAAAAAACACCACAAAAACCATTGACGAATCTATTTTGCAAGATGATGAGTTTTTGGTGTATGATGCGCTCCATCATCAATCGTCTTTAAAAATCCATGACATTTCCAATATTTTGGATAAAAAGAATGTGCTTCCCGTTATTAAACGGCTCATTGAAAAAGGAGCGATTTCTGTTGAAGAAGAAGTTTATGAAAAGTACAAGCCCAAGTTGGTTCGCTATGTAAAATTGCATACCCATTTTACTTCGGAAAAAGCCTTGCATGAATTATTGGAAGAACTGAGCAGAGCGCCCAAACAACGAGAAGTAGTACTTACACTATTCTCCATTTCTGCAAAAACGAGAAAGCCTGTAAAGGTTTCAGATTTATCGAATGAAAGTGGCGCATCAACGTCTATTATAAAATCATTGATTGATAAAGAAATTCTAGAAGAATATCATATTCAAACAGACCGTGTGCAATATTCGGGCGATGAAAATGAAGATACTAAAAAGCTGAATGACTATCAATCTGTCGCCTTAAACGAAATAAAGACATCTTTTGAAACACATCACATCACGTTGCTTCATGGTGTAACCTCTTCTGGAAAAACGGAGGTATATGTAAAACTAATTGAAAATATTATAAATCAAGGAAAACAGGTGTTGTATCTGTTGCCTGAAATTGCATTAACGACGCAATTGGTCACCAGGCTTCAAAATTATTTTGGGGAAAAAGTGGCGGTGTTCCATTCTAAATATTCGTCGCATGAGCGGGTGGAGGTATGGAATAACGTTTTGAACCGTTCCGCAAAAGCGCAAATTATTTTAGGCGCACGTTCCTCGATATTTTTGCCTTTTGACGATTTGGGATTGATTATTGTTGATGAAGAGCACGAACAATCCTTTAAGCAATTTGACCCTGCACCACGCTATCATGCACGCGATACCGCAGTGGTATTAGCCAATCTGCACCAAGCAAAAACACTTTTGGGTTCGGCAACACCTAGTTTGGAAAGTTATTTTAATGCGAAACAAAATAAATATGGTTTTGTAGAAATTACCAAGCGTTACAATGATGTGTTGATGCCCGAAATAGAATTGGTGGACATTAAAGATAAGCATAAGCGCAAATTGATGAAAGGACATTTTAGCGATAGGTTCCTAGAAGAAATGACCGAAACCTTAAAAGCAGGACATCAAATTATATTGTTTCAAAACCGACGGGGTTTTTCGCCTATTATAGAATGTAATACTTGTGGCCATGCACCACAATGCCCAAATTGTGATGTGAGTTTAACCTATCATCAATACAGAAGCCAATTGCGCTGTCATTATTGTGGGTACGCCACTACGATGCAAATAAGTTGTATGGCTTGCGGTAGTCAGGATTTGGATAGCAAAGGTTTTGGAACGGAGCAAATTGAAACAGAGGTAAAGCATTTGTTTCCAGATTATAAAGTGGCACGAATGGATTTAGATACGACCCGTGGAAAATATGGCTACGAAAAAATAATCACGGCTTTAGAGCAACAGGAAATTGATATTTTGGTGGGCACGCAAATGCTTACCAAAGGTTTAGATTTTAGGAATGTGAAATTGGTAGGTATTATGAATGCGGATAACATGCTGAACTTTCCGGATTTTAGAGCGCACGAACGTAGTTTCCAATTGATGCTGCAAGTGTCGGGTAGGGCAGGCCGAACCGAAGAACGAGGCAAAGTACTGATTCAAACGTATAACCCGTACCATAATATATTGCAACAGGTTTCTACTAATAATTATATAGCGATGTTCAATGAGCAAATGAACGATCGTTACAACTATAAATACCCGCCCATTTACAAGCAGATAAAAATCACTTTAAAACATAAAGATTTTAATAAAGTAGATACGGCCGCTATTTGGATGGCAAAATCGCTGCGGCAGGTGTTCGGTGATCATGTTTTAGGTCCAGAAGCGCCACCTATTGCCAGAATCAGGAACCAGTTTTATAAAAATGTTTTAGTGAAGATTCCCAAAAAGCAATCATTATCAAAAACAAAAGAAGCTATCATTAAAATAAACAATAGCTTCTTAAGTATAAAAGATTTTCGGTCGGTTAAAATAATTTTAAATGTCGATAACTTTTAGTGAAATAAAAATTTGCATTCAAATTTCGTGATTGAACTAATCCCGATAAAAATCGGGACTTCATTCTAATTTTGTTATAATATTATGAGAAGCTGAAGCGAGTTCAGTTTGACGAAGCATAGCTTCTAAATATTATTTAAAGCATCCACCAGTTGGGTCTTTTTATTTCTGCTTAAAGGAATTTCATAAGCACCAACTTCCACATTTTTACTGTTAAATCTGTCAATTTTATCAAGATTCACAATATAAGATTTATGGATTCTTAAAAATTTACCTTCTGGCAATTCAGCTTCAAAAGATTTCATAGTAGATAAAACCACTAAGCTGTTTTCTTCTGTGACCAATTTCACGTAATCGCCAAGCGCTTCAATCCACTTAATGTCTTTAATGTAAACTTTACGTTTTTTAAGATTGCTTTTTACAAATATGTGCTCGCCTTCTTCTTCGTTGAAGTCCAATTTCAGTCTGTGTTGCTCTAGGGCTTTTTCAACTGAAACGTTAAAACGTTCTCTAGTGATTGGTTTGTGCAAGTAATCGGTGGCATCGTAGTTAAACGCTTTAAAAGCATACTCGGTTTTACCGGTTAC
>CAXBNH010000070.1:0-11274 GCA_963976905.1 uncultured Algibacter sp. | reverse complement strand
TTTATCACCTTGCACAGCTATGTTGAGCATTGGGTAATCCTTTAAAGCTTTGGCAACCACTTCCATAAAAATAGGTGTGAACGTTAGTTTTTCGCCTTCACGTTTTTCAAAACCATTTTTTACTTTATTTCTCCAGTTCCATATTTTGGTAACATCGGCCTCAATAAAACTTTGCACATGTGCGGAAGTTTGAATGGAATCCATCATGTGGTGCGCCACCATTTTACCCATTCTGGTCATTTCAATAATCTCATCTTCTCCGCTGGAAATTACAGGCGCATTTGAAGATAACGTTTTTTCAATGGGCTTATTTTCTATATGTGGCGTTTCAACTACTTTTTCGTCAACATTCTCAATTATTTTTGATTCGCCCCCTCTATTTTCAAGATATGCCAATATATCATTTTTGGTAACCCGATTGTCTTTTCCTGTGCCTGTTATGGCATCCAGTTCCGTTTGACTAATCCCTTCTTCCCTTGCAATATTTTTAACCAAAGGCGAATAAAACCGATCTTCAGTTGAAGCGACTGAAGCAACCGTTTCTTGGACTGCGGAAATACGTTCTGAAATTTGTGAAACCGCTTCATTGGCAATGTCATCTAAATTATCTTCTTGCTTGATTTGTGGAGATTCATCGGAATTATTTTCATCTTCCGTTTCAATAATGGCTATGGTCTGGCCTACTTGAACCACATCATCTACATTGAAGAGTTTTTCAAGCAATACCCCTTCAACCTCGCTGGGTATGTCACTATCTACCTTATCGGTCGCTATTTCAAGAACAGCCTCATCCAACTCAACGGTATCCCCTACATTTTTCAACCAAGTGGTAATGGTTGCTTCTGCAACACTCTCGCCCATCTTTGGTAATTTAAGTTCAAACTTTGCCATAACTATAAAGTAATTTTGCTTTATCTATTACAAATTGCAAAATTAACGAAATCACATGGATTTCTTAAACTATCAGCAATTAAAACTCGTTTAAAACAATTATTTCGCCTTGACTAGTGGCATTATCACTACCCAAAATGAAGTTGGATTGTTTGGGCAATATTTTATAGGTTACTTGTTTCGTAGCCGTATTACTTTCGAATATTGAAATAATTTCTTTGAAAGTCAACACATTGGCATCACATATAACTTCTGTGTAAGGTTTTATGTTTTTTAATTCCGATGTTAAAACAAGCTTTTTTGTCAGTTTGGTTTGCAATTGAACATTCATTTTATCGGAAACAAAAATATATTGGTTTACGGTTTTAAGTTTATGGACTGGAATTTTCTTAAAAACAGAAGCAAACCTAATACCCAACCAAACCAATACATCAAACAATAGATTCTTTTTAAAATGTTTTTTATAAAAAATCTGCATAGCACCATAAAAGCGTTGTACATATTTTTCATCCCTTAAAGTGCTTTCGCCTTTGTAATGAATTACGGAAATATCGCCTACATAAAAATTATGATAGCCTGCTTTCAATACGCTGTACGACAAATCTATGTCTTCGCCGTACATAAAATAGGTTTCGTCAAAACCACCGACTTCAAGATAAAGTTGACGCTTCATAAACATAAAGGCCCCTACTAAAACAGCGACTTTGCCTGTTTCATTTTCATTCAAATGTGTGGCATAATAGTATTTGGAATTACCTATGAGTTTTTTGAAAGCCGCTTTCACAACAGGTATATTGCGCTTGCTTTCCGGTAAAAAGTCTCCAACCCCATTTATCAGTTTACAACCAATAATGCCCAGTTTTTCTTTATTTGCTGAAAATTCCAAAAGTTTTTCAAAAGCATCTTCCGGAACAACAGTATCTGGATTTAAAATACAAATAAATTCGCCTCTCGCTTTTGAGACGCCGATGTTATTACCTTTTGAAAATCCAAAATTCGTTTTGTTTTCAATCAATAAAACCTCAGGAAAGAGTGCTTTGACCATTTCACAACTGTCATCTTCTGAATCATTATCAACCACAATAATTTCGGCATCCAAATTTGCAATCGCTGCCTGCACACTTTTAAGGCACAACTCCAAAAAATAACGCACATTGTAATTTAAAATGACAATTGAAAGTTTCAAATGGCGGTTATGATTTTAATGAGGTTTCAAACGGAATGCGGTTTACAATACTGCGCCCCAACGTGATTTCATCAGCATATTCCAGTTCATCACCCACAGAGATACCACGTGCAATGGTAGACGTTTTAATATCATAATCTTGAATTTGCTTATAGATATAAAAATTGGTGGTATCGCCTTCCATAGTGGAGCTTAACGCAAAAATAAGTTCTTCTATTGTGCCTTCCTTCACTTTTCTTATCAAAGTTTCTATGTTCAAATCGTGCGGACCTATGCCATCCATGGGCGATATTTTTCCACCTAAAACATGGTAAAGCCCCCTAAAGGAACTGGTATTTTCAATCGCCATTACATCACGGATATCCTCAACCACACAAATAATTCTGTCATCTCTATGTGGGTTGGCGCAAATCTCGCACACCTCTACATCGCTAATATTGTTACAAGATTTACAGAATTTGATATCGTTGCGCATACTTTGCAAAGCCTCTGCCAACGCTTGAATTTGGCTTTTTGGTTGTTTGAGCATATGCAAAACCAAACGTAAAGCCGTGCGTTTTCCAATACCTGGAAGTTGCGACATTTCATTAACGGCACGCTCCAATAATTTTGATGAAAATTCCATAGGTTGCGAAATTACCATTTAGGTATGAATTTCACTAATTTTTGAAACGGCTTTTAAATACCTCCTAGGATAAAAAGCATTAAGCCACTAATTTTTACCAATATTTGAAAAATCCTTAGATTTTTCTTTCGTGTAATCCTTATTTTTTTAAAATCATTTTTGCAAATTTTAAATGGGCTAATAAGCCCATTTTATTCGTGAAATTCGTGGCTAAAGACAAAATATTTATTTTAATACGTTTGCCCTAAAATACATCCTGTTTGATTTGGATAATGAAATTTAATATTTGTAATTTGAAAACTTTTAATAGCATTTATGACTCCAACACAAATCCTTCTATTGATAGCCGCCTATTTTGTGGTTCTGATTTTAATATCCTATTTCACAGGAAAAGACGACAGCAACGAGGCTTTTTTTAAAGCCAACAAATCGGCACCTTGGTATTTGGTCGCTTTTGGGATGATTGGCGCCTCCCTATCCGGTGTGACTTTCATTTCGGTTCCAGGTGCTGTGGAAGCCAAACAATTTGGATATCTTCAAGTGGTATTTGGATATTTTTTCGGCTACTTGGTCATTGCGTATGTGTTGCTCCCTATTTATTACAAGTTGAATTTAACATCCATTTACACCTATTTAAGAGACCGATTTGGGAATGTAAGTTACAAAACGGGCTCGGTGGCTTTTTTGGTTTCCAGAGTTGTTGGCGCATCGTTCAGGTTATTTTTGGTCGCCAAGGTATTGCAGTTATTGATATTTGACCAATTGCATATTCCGTTTACCATTACCGTTGTCATTACCATCGCTTTAATTTGGCTTTACACGTTTAAAGGCGGTATTAAAACTATCATATTTACAGACACCTTGCAAACACTTTTCATGCTAATATCTGTAGTGGTAACCATTGTATTTTTAGCCAATGCTCTAGATTTAAACAGCATTTCTGAAATTTACGCCCATGTAAACAAAAGCTCCATGAGCAAAGTGTTTTTCTTTGAAGATGTGAATGATGCGCAATATTTTATAAAAAGTTTTCTTGCTGGGATGTTTATTACCATAACGATGACCGGATTGGACCAAGACATGATGCAGAAAAATTTAACCTGTAAGAATTTGAAAGAAGCTCAAAAAAACATGGTATCCTTTAGTGTGGTCTTGATTTTTGTAAATGTACTGTTTTTGGTTTTAGGCTTATTATTGACACAATATGCAAGCAAACACGGCATTACCGCAACAAAAGACGACTTGTTCCCAAGCATAGCTATGTTGCCTGAAATAGGTATTATCACTTCGGCATTTTTCTTATTAGGACTCATTGCTGCGGCTTATTCCAGTGCGGATTCTGCATTGACATCATTGACTACCTCCTTTTGTATTGATATTATCGAATTGGACAAAAAACCCCAAGACGCACAAAAAAAAATCAGAAAGCGTGTCCATATTTTTATAAGCATCGTGCTCGTGATTGTTATTGTACTTTTTGATGCTATTTTTAAAGACGTATCTGTTATCTGGGAAATATTTAAAGCGGCCGGTTACACATACGGACCTTTATTGGGTCTATTTGCTTTTGGCATATTTACCAAAGCACAATTAAAAGACAACTACGTTTGGATTATTGCTGTGATAGCGCCTATAATTTCCTATGTTATTAATGAATATTCCGTTGATTTTCTGAACGGCTATCAAATCGGTTTTGAAATCTTAATCATCAATGGTATTTTAACCTTTTTAGGACTCGCCCTAATTAGAAGAAAAGAACAAAATACTTAATTTATCAGCTTATTGAAATACTTAAATAAATCGCCTTTTGTGATTACGGCGCCTTGTTGGATCATTTTGAATTTATCTAGGTTTTTGTCGTCTGAATAGTCTTTTTCAGCCTGTAAAAACTCCACGTTTTCATCCATTAAGTTTTCTCGCAGCCAAGCATAACCTTTCTTGGTCGTAATATCCACATCATTTTTAAGCGTTACAACCACCGCTTTCATGTGGTCTTTTTTCAATTTGAACAAATACATGTGCTGTGGCGAGATATGCTCCAAATACTTCGCTTGGTTCAAAACGCCTTCCCAAATTAAATCGCTAAACACATCTAGTTCCATTTCTGCAATGTCTGGTTTGTTCGCTTTTAAATTCGTCCATTCCTCTGCCGTAACAGATTGCGTGGCTAAAAAATTGATGAATTCTTGATGCAGTTCTTCAAACTGTTCTTTGGTTAGTCTGGCGTATTTCATTTTTTATAAGGTAAAACATTTCGACTGCGCTCAATATGACATTTCCAAGTTATTAGGCAATCTTATTTTTTGCGAATTTACAAATAAAAAATCAGCCACGAATACATGAATTTTTAGATTTTTAAATTCGTGTATTCTTGGCCAAAAACTGAATATCAAAATTCAGAAATAACTTCTTATCCTTTTAACCAAGCTTCGCGTAATGCTATTTGTGCAGCAGTAGCATCTGCTTTAGGATGTAAACTTTCTCCTGAGGTGTAGGGTTGCGTCGTAGTGTTTTTAATGACCACTTCTTTACCCAATCTAAATAACTTTACTTCAATATCCTTCCCTGGTTTCCACAGAAAAACACCTTGAAAAACTTCATTGGCATTTTGCAACGTTACGGGCGTACCATTGATTTCTTTTATGATATCGTTTGGCAAAACACCCTGTTCTTTCCAAAAACTATTATTTAATACAGCATCATTAAAAAACAAGCTCCCATCATCTTGATTGGCACTTACAATTAGTGTTTCTCCATTTTGGATAAAATTAGTCTCTATTTGACCATCTGAAATTTCCAAACCTACTTTTGCAAAAAATTCATTATAATCAATTGGTGTTGTACCAATAACGTGCTTATCAAAAAAGGCTCGCAACAATGGATATGTCATCGCTACAATTTCATCTATAATTTTATCATCATCAAAGGGTTTGTTTTTTCCGTATTTTTTTGATAATTGTTTCATCAATGATAAAATACCACGTTGCCCGTTGCTTTCTTCCCGCATTAAAATATCAATGCACATGCCTATCAATGCGCCTTTTTGATATACGTTATAGTACTGTGGCGCATAAGGTTCTTCCAAAATATGTTCACTCATCTCGGTAAAACTCATGCTGTCATCCATTCGTAACGAACCCTGTATTTTTTCATTGATTTTTTGGTAAAATGCCGGTTCGTCTATCAGTCCTTGATTCACTTGAAAAAGCGTTGCAAAATATTCTGTTACACCTTCGTACATCCACAAATGTTTGGAGAATGTCGGGTTGCTGTAATCAAAATAATGCACATCCTCAGAATGTACGCTTAACGGCGTTACGATATGGAAAAACTCATGTGACACCACATCTATCATACCTTCCGCAAGGCGTTCCTCTGTAGCAGATTCTGGCATAACCACCACCGTACTGGTATGATGCTCCAAAGCACCAAAACCTTTTGGGGAATCTTCTTTTCCATCTGACAGGTACAAAAAGATATCATATCTGGGTGTGCTATTAATGTCGCCCAAATAACGCTTTTGGGCCTGCATCATTTTAAAAATGGTTTCTTTTAGTGATTTGGCACTATGCTCTTTGTTTGGAGAATACACACTCAAAACAATTTTAATATCGCCTACTTGAAATTCTTCAACATCAAAAAGCCCGTACATCATCGGGTTATCCGTAATATCAAAATAGCGTGGTGCAAAGTAATGTGAAGTGATGTTTTTCCCGTCTTTACTGGTTTCTGTACCTGTTTCCTGCAAAGCCGACGTTTTTACAAAATTAGCTGGAGCGGTTACATTCAATGTATATTGGTTGTTTTTAAGCGTATCAAAATAACCAATAAACCCGTGAAGGTTCAACACATAATTATCAGGTTCAATGTTCGTACCAGCAGGAGAAAAAGGCTGCTCGCCACCTATGCCTCCTACTTCCTCAATGTCAAACGTATCATTCACATAATACGTGATGTAATCTAGCTGGGTAGCATTGTTGACAACCCAGGTATTGGCATCTGTTTTACTTACGGTTATTTCATTTCCTTTATAATCAAAGGCCTTAAAATCATCTACATATTTGCCGTAATCGCCCACCGAATAGGTCCCTTGCACCACTCTTGGCAAATGATAGGTTACGGTTTCTGCCACAAACCGCCCAGGATTGATAATTACGGGCAATTTATCATCTTTTACGGCCGTTAAATTTATGGATGTTTCCACAGGGTTGCTTGTTGCCAAATCGTTGGTTGTTTTTTTGGAAGCTGAACAATTTACCAGTAAAACACCTGCTAAGGTTGCTATTAATAATCTCGTTTTCATCTGTTTAAATTTTATTTTTTTTATCGGTCAGATATAATTCGCCATTGAACATCTCGGTTGGTTTCCAAAAATTATTATGGCTCATTTCATAGGGTTTTCTATTCTTTTTAGTGACGCTAAAATTAAGATTCTACAACGTGCCGTCTTCATAAGGTTTTGTTAAAAGATGAATCACTATATTCGCAACATGCAACCACTAGTAAGCATTTTAACCCCTTTTAAAAACACCGAATTGTTTTTAGGCGACTGCCTAAATTCCATTTTAGAGCAAACCTACACACATTGGGAATTGCTGATTATTGATGATTTTTCAACCGATGGCAGTTATCAACTCGTTGAACGGTTTGCGGAAAAAGATGCTCGTATAAAATTGTTCAAAAATGAAAAACCGGGCATAATACATGCGCTGCGCTTGGCCTTATCAAAAAGCAATGGCGAGTTTATAACCCGAATGGATAGTGACGACATCATGTTTCCCAACAAAATGGAATGCATGGTGTCGCAATTAGAAAACCACGGCAAAGAACATGTTGCGCTGGGTTTGGTTGAATATTTTTCAGATGATGGCCTGAAAGACGGCTATAAAGCTTACGAAACATGGCTGAATGGCTTGACCGAAACGGCTAGTAATTATTCCGAAATCTATAAAGAATGCGTCATCCCATCACCATGTTGGATGATTCATAAAGACGATTTATTGGCTTGTAAAGCCTTTAACCCTAATAGATACCCAGAGGATTATGATTTGGCTTTTCGGTTTTACAAAAACACCATCACTTGTATTCCAAGCAAAAACGTACTTCACAAATGGCGTGATTACAGTACCAGAGCTTCCCGCACCGATAAAAATTATGCCGAAAATCATTTTTTGAGTTTGAAGTTGGATTACAATAAAAACAAAACCTTGGTGGTTTGGGGCGCAGGGAACAAAGGCAAAACAACCGCCAAGACCTTGCTGAAAAAAGAGATTCCTTTTGAATGGATTTGTGACAACCCCAATAAAATAGGTCGGGATATTTACGGAAAAAAACTATTGCCCTTTGAAACTTTGGCAAACATAAAAAACCCGCAAAGTATTATTACCGTCGCCAATAAAGAGGCTCAAAAAGAGATTAAAACCTATTTGAAAAAACTACATATGAAACCTGTTTTAGATTATATTTTCTTTTGTTGAACTTCCTAATCTAAAAACAATTTGGAAATCCAATGGTTATCTTTTATTCATAACTTTTCTCTTTCTTATTTTCCATTTTTTCCGTAGGTTTGATTAATCTAAATAAGACATGCAGTTTAAACATCCCGAACTTCTTTACGCACTATTTTTACTGCTCATCCCTATTATTGTCCACCTTTTTCAGTTGCGAAAGTTTCAAAAAGAAACGTTTACCAATGTGGCTTTTTTAAAAAATGTGGTCATGCAGACCAGAAAGAGCTCGCAGTTAAAAAAATGGTTGGTTTTATTAACTCGTTTATTCTTGCTGACATGTTTGGTTTTCGCCTTTGCACAACCTTTTACAGCCAAATCTGATGCTTTTAACGTAAAAAAAGAAACGGTTATTTATTTGGATAACTCTTTCAGCATGCAAGCCAAAGGCAAGCAGGGCGCGCTTTTAAAGCGGGCCGTTCAAGACATTATCAACAATGTGCCCGAAAACGAAACGGTTTCTATATTAACCAATGATGCTGTTTTTAAAAACAGTGACATCAAAACGATCAAAAACGACTTGCTGCAATTGGATTATTCGGCAAACACTTTAAATTACAATGCCGCATATCTAAAAGCTAAAAAACTTTTTAAAGAAACAGTCAGTTTGAAAAACCTTGTTTTTATTTCTGATTTTCAACAGAATGAAACCTCTTTTCAACCTGAAACAGATTCTTTAATCCATATTCAAGCCGTTCAACTAAAACCTGAAACCACCAACAATATAGCCATTGATAGTGCTTATATTTCTGAAACGACTGCCACCGATATTGAAGTGACAGCCATTTTAAAAAATAACGGAAACCCTATCGATAACCTTCCTGTCTCATTATACAATGACACGAATTTGATTGCCAAAACTTCGGTGGCCATTGAAACCGAGGCCAAAGCCACGTTTCAATGGCCTTTAAACGACATCATCAATGGAAAAATAACTATTGAAGATGCCCAATTACCTTTTGATAACACGCTGTTTTTCAACATAAACAAACCTTCAAAAATCAATGTGCTTGCCATCAATGGAGCCGATGATGATTTTTTAAAACGTATTTATACCGAAGATGAATTTAACTATACCGCAACGGCACTCAATCAATTGAATTATGCCGTTTTAGAACAACAACATTTAATTATTTTAAATGAACTAAATACAATCCCCAACAACTTAACCTCCACATTAAAATCGTTTACCGATCAAGGCGGTTTGCTTTTGGTAATCCCTTCCAAAGAAGGTGCATCTTCATCATATAATGCATTGTTTTCACAATATAATGTGTCATTCAACAAACTTATTGAAACTGAAAAAAACGTTACAACCATTAACTTTTCGCATCCTTTATACCATTCTGGCGTTTTTGAAAAGCAGGTCAAGAATTTCCAATATCCAAAGGTAAATTCCTATTTCAGTTTAAATTCAAATACAAGCAATTCTGCTTTAATGTATGAAGATGGTAATCCGTTTTTATTGGAAAACAAAGGTGCTTTTATACTAACCGCGCCTTTAAATACGGATAATTCCAACTTTAAAAGTTCGCCATTGATCGTTCCAACACTTTATAATATAGGAAAAAGCAGTTTTCAAATTCCAACCTTATATTACACCATCGGAAACGAAAACAGTTTTGATGTGGGCGTGCAATTGCAACAAGATGCCATTCTATCTATTGTGAATAACACGGTAAATTTGATTCCTCGGCAACATTATTTCAATAACAAGGTAGCTATCAAAACAGATACTGAACCTAATTTAGCGGGAATCTATGCCATTAAAAACAAAGAAGAAACCATTCAAAAGATCAGTTATAATTACAACCGGAATGAAAATCGGTTATTGTTTCAAGACCTTTCCAACTTAAAAAACATAAGCGTTGGCAATTCCATAACCGATACGTTTAACACGATAAAAAGTAGCACAAAAATCAATGAGCTATGGAAATGGTTTGTTATTTTTGCGTTAGCATTCTTGATTATAGAATTGGTCATCTTAAAATATTTTAAATGAACATCCTTATAAAATCTGCCACCATTATCGATCCCAAAAGTGAGTTCCATAACACCACTCAAGATCTTTTAATTGAAAACGGCATCATTTCAAACATTGGCAGCAACCTTAAAAACCCCAATAATTATCAAGAAATAATACTTGAAAACCTTCATATTTCACAAGGTTGGTTTGATAGTAGCGTGAGTTTTGGCGAGCCCGGTTTTGAAGAACGCGACACCATAAAAAACGGACTTAAAACGGCGGCATCTTCTGGATTTACAGCAGTTGCCATGAATGCCAATACGCACCCTGTTTTGGATACCAATGCCGATATTAGTTTTGTGCTTTCAAAAGCCAATAACCATGCGGTAACCTTGCTTCCCTTGGGTGCACTTACCACCGAAAGCAAAGGTGTGGATTTGGCAGAACTCTTTGATATGAAAAATGCAGGAGCCGTTGCTTTTTATGATTATAAAAAACCAATTTCAAATCCAAACCTTATGAAAATTGCGCTGCAATATGCCAGTAATTTTAACGGATTGGTATGCTCATTTCCGCAGGAAAACAAAATTGCTGGTTCTGGTGTGATGAATGAAAACATAAACAGCACCAAACTGGGTTTAAAAGGAAACCCCGTACTGGCAGAAGCTTTACAAGTGGCTCGTGATTTGTTTTTATTGGAATATACTGGCGGAAAATTGCACATTCCCACCATTTCAACAGCAGAATCTGTTGCATTGATTAGGGAAGCTAAAAGTAAAAAACTGAATGTAACCTGTAGCGTTGCCATCCATAATTTATATTTTACAGATGATGTGCTTACAGATTTTAACACCCACTTTAAAGTATTGCCGCCTTTGCGTACCCAAACAGATATGGATGCACTTATTGAAGGCGTAAAAGATGGCACGATTGATATGGTTACGAGCGACCACACACCTTTAAACATTGAAGAAAAGAAAATTGAATTTGATTATGCCGCTTATGGCTCGATTGGATTGGAAAGTGCTTTTGGTGCTTTACAAACTCTTTTTACTTTGAAAAAATCCATTGAGATTTTAACCAAAGGAAAGTCAAGATT
>CAXBNH010000069.1:0-11502 GCA_963976905.1 uncultured Algibacter sp. | reverse complement strand
CAAAGTAGAAATGTTTTCATTAAGTTTTACCACAGGAAAATCAAATGATAACGTTTCCTCAACAATTGTTTTTAAAATGGCTTCTGGAATTTCGGGTAATACGAATTGTTTAATGGCTTCAAAAGCAATGTCTGAATGCGATAAATTATCAATGTTTTCAAAAAAACTTTTTGGCAAAGGCGTGATACTTTCTGGAAAATACAGTCCTTTATCTGGAGCCAGTCCTTTTATTACGGCATCTTTAAACGTCGTGTTTGGTGCTTTATGGTTTAATGAGTAGTAATTCATTTTTTCTGTCATTCCTGTGGAGGCAAGAATCTGTTTTATTAGTGATTCGTAATATATGTTTTGATGCGATTTCTTCTAAAGTGGAAATGACATCCTTCTTGTTCAAATTTATTCTATTATTTTAACCCCATCAGTATTAATCTTTGACACATGCATATCAAAATCAATACCCGTTTTGGAATACACTTCTGTAATCGCATCTTTCACATTTTTAGCTATTCCCAACCCTTTACTTAATGAAAAAACAGAAGGGCCAGAACCTGAAATGCCAGTGCCCAAAGCACCTGCTTTTAGGGCAGCGGTTTTCACGTTGTTATAATGCGGAATCAGTTTGCTGCGGTGTGGTTCAACAATCACATCGTGCAATGATTTTTGGATCAAATCATAATTGCTGGTATGAAGTGCATGTATTAAACTCCCGAAATTGGCCCATTGGGCAATAGCACTTGTTAACGTAACTTCCTTCGGAAGGATGGCACGGGCTTCAGATGTTTTTATTTCAATTTGTGGGTGAATGATGGTGGCGTATAAATCTGTTGGCGATGGCAGTTCCAGAATCTCCAAAGGAGATATGCTTTTGACCAATGTAAACCCTCCAAAAAGGGCAGGAGCAAGGTTGTCGGCATGCTCGCATTTACTAGCCAATGCCTCTCCTTTAATAGCAAATTGCGTGAGTTGGGTTTTATTGAACGGTCTTCCTAAAAGCTCGTTCATACCAAAAACACTACCCACAGCACTTGCGGCACTACTTCCAATACCACTGCCTGGCTTTATGTTTTTATGGATTTCGATTTCAAATCCAAAATCGACATCAATGGCCTCATACATGGCCAGCGCAGAGACACCGGCAACATTCAATTCGGCTTCGTAAGGCAAATCAAAACCTTTTATTTTACTAATATAAATCCCTTTTTTATTGATTTTTCTAACAACCATTTGGTCGCCTACGCTATCTAAGCAGAATCCTAAAACATCAAAACCACAGGCCACGTTGGCTACGGTTGCAGGGGAAAATATTTTTATTTCGTTCATTTTTTCTATTAAATAGTTTTCGGCTGCACTGGAGCAAAAACAGGTGCTTTCTTTGTGTAATGGCATTTTTTGGTTCTAATCGTTTCCAATCTTGATAATGTCAGCAAACAAACCTGAGGCCGTTACATCAGCTCCAGCACCAGCCCCTTTAATAATCATAGGTTGTTGGGCATAGCGTTTCGTATAAAACATCACGATATTATCGCTTCCCTTTAAATTAGAAAACGGATGGCCTTCAGGAATTTCCTGCAAACTAACACTGGCTTTGCCATCATTAAATTGCGCTACATATTTTAACTGGCAATGTTTCGCTTTCGCGGAAGCGTATAAACTTTGATAATGGGCTTCATCATCAATAAGTGTTTGGTAGAAATCATCTACACTATCACTTTTTAATCCAGATTCAGAAAGAAATGAGGTGTTTTCAATATCCTCTAAATTCATTTCAACACCGCTTTCCCTGGCAAGAATTAAAATTTTACGTGCCACATCTACACCACTTAAATCAATTCTTGGGTCAGGTTCTGTATAGCCTTCTGCTCCTGCTTGTTTTACCACATCGTAAAACTTCGTTTCATCTGTAAAATTGTTGAATACAAAATTCAAACTTCCCGATAAAACCGCTTGAATAGAAGTCACTTTATCGCCAGAGGCTATTAAATTGCCTAAAGTATCGATAATTGGTAACCCTGCACCTACATTGGTTTCAAACAAATAAGGGGCATTGTATTTTAAGGATAATCGTTTTAATTCTTTGTAGTTTTCGTAATCGCTAGAACAAGCAATTTTATTACAGGCTACCACACCAATACTGCTTCTTAAATAATCGGCATATAGATTAGCGACATCATAATTGGCGGTCACGTCCACAAAAATGCTGTTGCGTAAATTGAGGGCCTTTGTTTTTTCAAGAAAGCCTTGTAAGCTAGCTTTTTCACCTGTTTTCAAGTTATCTTTCCAGTTGTTTAAATCGATGCCTTCTTCATTGAAAATCATGGTTCTGGAATTTGACAGCCCAGCAACTCGCAAATTGATTTTTAAATTTTCCTTTAAATATTTGCGCTGTTGTTTAATTTGTTCCACTAATTTTTCGCCCACATTACCAACACCTGTAATGAACACATTCAGTTGTTTCGTTTTTACTTCAAAAAATTGTTCGTGCAAAGTGTTCAAAGCTTTTTTAACATCACTTTGTAAAATAACCGCAGAGATATTTTTTTCTGAAGCCCCTTGAGCAATGGCCCTAATATTGATATTGTTTTTACCAAGGGTACTGAACATTTTGCCGCTGATGCCTTGATGGTTTTTCATATTATCGCCTACTAAGGCAATGATGGATAAATCTTTTTCAACGATAATCGGGTCTATTTTATGAAGTTCTATTTCATTCTCAAACGTAGCATCAATGGCAGCTCTCGCCGTTTCGGCTTCTTTTTCTTCAATGCCAAGACAGATGGAATGTTCAGATGATGCTTGTGTAATCAAAATCACATTTATTTTTTCCTGCGACAAGGTTTCAAACAAGCGTCTTGAAAAACCAGGAATGCCAATCATACCACTCCCTTGCAAGGTCAACAATGCAATATTGCTGATGTTGCTGATGCCTTTTACGGGGGATGTGGAAATTATTTCATCGTTAGAAATAATCGTTCCAACATCATTTGGCTCCAGAGTGTTTTTTATATGTATAGGAATGTTCAAATCCAATACAGGCTGCACCGTTGGCGGATAGAGCACTTTGGCCCCAAAATGCGACAGTTCCATAGCCTCTTGATACGATATTTTTTCAATAGGGTAGGCTTGTTTTACTAATTTAGGATTGGTTGTAAACATACCGCTTACATCAGTCCAAATTTCCAATTGCTCTACATTTAAAGCCGCTGCAATAATAGCGGCTGTAAAATCTGAACCGCCACGGCCTAAGGTGGTTTGCTCACCAGATTTAGAATTTGCAACAAACCCCGGCATAATGGTAATGCGAGCTTTTGCATTTTCAAAATAAGTGTGAATATTTTTATTGGTCAGTTTATAATCCACTTCCGCTTTTGTGAAATTGGAATTGGTCACAACAATATCTTGCGAATTTTTACGCACTGCGGAAGCTCCACGGTTTTTTATGGTTTCAGCAATGATGAAAGACGATAGCAACTCGCCAAAGCTTACCAATTTATCAGAAGTTTTTGGAGATAATTCGTTGATGAGATAGATGCCATTCAATAAATTTTCTAAATCCTCAAATTTGCTATTTGCCTCTTCAATAATTGTAGAACCAGAATCATTGGGATTGAGCTCATTTATAATATTGAAATGTGTTTCTTTAATGGTGTTTACAGCATCAATATAACTGGCATCTTTATTTTTAGCCAATTCGCCAGCCAATAATAATTTGTCCGTAATACCACCAACGGCAGAAACCACGCAAACCACAGCATCTGTTTTAGCGTAATTATTTAATATATCAATAACTTTATTTATGTTTTTTGAAGAACCTACAGAAGTTCCTCCAAATTTTAAAACCTTCATTTTTAATGAATTAATGTTTGAATAAGTGATTTTGTGAACATGCAATAGCTGAGATTGCAAAGATAGTCCGAAGAAATATATAAACCTAGTAACCCCAAGGGGTAATCGTGGTAAGAGTTATTCCAAAAAAAGCAACAGCTTCTGTGTGGGAACAAGGAATAACGCGGTTTATATTTGAGTTTAAAAGATTCATTTTTCCGAATAAACATTTCAAAAGTATTACTTTTAGCCTAATAAAAAAACAAAAAACGGTTTTTTGCGTAATTCTTATGCAGAATGGCTTTATTTTTAAAAAAACGAAATGTCTTTTTAGAAGCATTGTAAAATCAACAAAAGAAAAGCACTGTGAAAATATTTTCAAAAGAACAAATTTACGAAGGCGATAAGTTAACTTCAGAACGCCAAAACATTACATCTACAGACTTGATGGAACGTGCCGGCCTTCAAATTTTTAATTGGTTGCATGTGCGTATGCAAGGTGCCCAAGTGCCCATTCACGTGTTTTGTGGTATTGGCAATAATGGCGGTGATGGGTTGGTGATTGCCAGACATTTAATTGTTCACGGCTACAACGTAAAGACCTATGTGGTTAATTGCAGCGATAAGCGTTCCAAAGATTTTTTGGTAAATTATGACCGTATTAAGAATGTGACCAAAGATTGGCCGACTTTATTGAAGTGTGAAGCAGATTTTCCGTCCATTGCACCCGAAGATATTATTGTAGATGCCATTTTTGGTATTGGACTTAACAGGCCAGTTGATGATTGGGTAAAAGCCTTGTTTGTACATTTTAGAAATACCAAAGCGTTTACATTATCTGTCGACATTCCTTCAGGATTGAATACGGAAGGTGTCCCGATAGATGAAGATAGTGTGGTTTGGGCAAATTACACTTTGAGTTTTGTATCACCAAAATTGGTGTTTTTTTTACCTGAAACCGCTAAATATACGGTAGAATGGGAGGTTTTGGATATTGGTTTGGATGTTGGGTTTTTGGGAGGTGTACCTACCGAAGCGGAACTTATAAGCAAAAACGAAGTGCTGCCCATTTACCAGCCAAGAGACCCGTTTTCACACAAAGGAAATTTTGGTCATGCCTTGGTTATTGGTGGAAGTTATGGTAAAATTGGTGCTGTGATTTTGGCAAGTAAATCGGCTTTATCTGCTGGCGCAGGCTTGGTTACTGCCTACATTCCAAAATGCGGGTATGTGCCTATGCAATCATCATTTCCCGAAGCCATGGTTATTACAGATATTGATAATGATGTGATTTCCAATATTGCATTTGATATGAAGCCAACCGTCATTGGTTTTGGCGTTGGTATGGGTACAGACCCAAAAACAATCACGGCTTTTGAAAGTTTCTTAAAACAAAATAAAACGCCATTGGTTGTCGATGCCGATGGGATTAATATGCTTTCAAAAAAGAAAGTTTTATTGAAATTATTACCAAGTCAAACCATATTAACGCCGCACCCAAAAGAACTGGGACGTTTGATTGGCAAATGGAAAGACGATTTTGATAAACTTGAAAAAGCAAAAGCATTTTCTGAAAAACACGATGTTATTTTGGTCATAAAAGGTGCCAATACCATGACTGTTTTCAACGATAAAATGTACATCAACACCACAGGTAATCCAGGGTTGGCAACTGCTGGAAGTGGCGATGTGCTAACAGGCATTATAACTGGATTGGTTTCACAAGGCTACGAACCGCTATCGGCTACTGTTTTTGGCGTGTATTTACATGGAAAATCTGCTGATATTGCTGTTGCCGATTTTGGACACCAAAGTCTTAGAGCAAGCCACTTGATTGATTATTTAGGAAAAGCATACATTAGTTTGTTTAAACAACCCGAACAATCTGAAGCTCCTGAACAAGAAGAGATTGATAATAAAAATTGAAATAAGAAATAGTTGCTGTTTACAAAGTGTTTGTGTACAAGGGTTTTCCGAAGGAAAATCGGAAGCTAGCAAATAATTATAGGTATAACTAAAACTAGATTTTTTTTTATACGTTTTTTTCGTTTGCTATTTTCATAATTATTATTCCGCAAATAAAAGTCGAGATTATTGTCAAAAATAAAACCATTCTATTAATTCACGTTATTTTGATGATATTTTAAAATTCCATCATTCATCATTGGATTGGTTATAGTTATTTTTATAAACTGACTTTCGAGAAAGCAAAAAAGACAATAAAAAATTGGAATCAAAATCAGGTAAATTAAATTCAGCCATAATATTTTCTTAACGGAACTGATTTTCCGAAATGCAAAATAAAATCAGTTTTCGTTTTTCTTTCCGCATTTTTGTTTTAAACCTCCTTATACCTTGTGGGTCAGCGTGTTATAACTCACCATGTCTGGAATGATATTTAATGAAAATAATTGCTTTTGAGTATCTTTAATGGTTTCTTTATCTATTATAGATTGCGACCATTCTGTAATAGACAACCATTCTTGAACATCTTTCAATTGTAGTTTGTAGCGTTCGGCTATGGTTGTATCAATATCAGGAATATTTTTAAATTTTGAAGTTGTTGTATTGATGACCTCTAAAATGGTTTTTATGGTTTTCTTTTCATTTTTTAAAAATTCCGTTCTAGCAGCAATCACAAAACAAGGCCAAGGTGATGGGCAATTCCCAATATTTCTAAAAATACCATTATCAACCAAAGGTTTGGTTGTAAATTTTTCCCACAAAAAATAATCTACCTTGCCATTTGATAAACCAACAATGGCCCCTTCTAAATTTTTCACAACCTTAAAATCCAAATCATTGTCTATGTCCCAATGATTATTTTGAGCATTGATAAAAGCCATTAAATGCGAACCTGAACCATAGCGGCTTATAGCTGCCTTTTTTTCTTTTAGATCATCAATATGTTTATAGGGTGCGTTTACAGCTACGTGCACGCCCCAATTCAAAGGGGTTTGTACATAGGTCTGTATGATTTTAGATAGATTTCCATCAATAATATCCTTGATGATGCCTTCTGTTAAAATAACGGACATATCAATGGTTTCTTCACGAAGAGCTTTACACATGGCACCGGTACCTCCTGGAAAATCTTTCCACCTTAAGTCAATACCATGTTCCATGAATTTACCTTTATTCAATGCCAAATGCCATGGTAAATTAAAATGTTCTGGTACACCACCTATTGTAACGTTAACCATGTTTTTATATTTTTTCTAAAGTGTATTTTATCAATTTATCAATTGTAGCTTCTGGATTTTTGCTGAAAGTGCCGTCAGCCCGATTGGCTAATATTGCATTTAAAGAAATGGCATGATGCCCCAATAATTTGGCCAGTCCATAAATGGCTGCTGTTTCCATTTCTAAATTGGTTATTCGCAATCGGTTATAATGAAATGAATTCATTTTATGATTTAAAGTGTCATCTTGGAGTTTCAATCTTAAAACACGCCCTTGTGGGCCATAAAACCCATTGGCAGTGACGGTTATGCCTTTAAAAATTTCCTTGGTTCCAAATTGCTTTTCCAAAATAGTGCTATTGCTTATAATTACAGGCTTTGCTCGATGCGTGTTCCAATTTGTATGGTCAACAAAAGCATTTTCCATATCTAAGTTACGAATTTTTGCTGAATCATAGGTGTGAAATAGTCCACTAAACTCAATGGCATGGCTACTAACAACAAATGAATCTATAGGAATGTTTTTTTGTATTGCCCCCGAAGTGCCAATTCTGATGATGTTTAATGACCTATGCGTGCTTTTTATGGTTTTGGTTTTTAAATCGATATTGACAAGTGCGTCCAGTTCATTTAAAACAATATCAATATTATCACAGCCAATGCCAGTAGAAATAACCGTGAGCCGTTTTCCTTTATATAACCCAGTTTGTGTCTTGAACTCTCTTTTTTGAGTATCAAATTCAATGGCATCAAAATATTTAGTGATGTGCTCAACTCTGTCTGGGTCACCCACAAAAATGATTGTGTCCGAAATGTTTTCAGGTTTTAAATTAAGATGATAGATGCTGCCATCTGGATTTAAAATGAGTTCGGAATCATTAATCACTATTTCTATATTGATTTATTTGATGGTTTCAACCAATTTATTGAGCCGTTTGCTGAATTTAAAATCCGCTTTGTCAACACCACCAAAAACCATATTACAGCTAATTTCAGCAGACACATTATGGTGTCCCAATAATGCTTCATGGCCTTTTCTGTTCAGTTTTATACTATTTTCAGTTTCAGAAAAGAACACGCTAAGTTGTTCAATCATACGAATGAATTGTAAATCCCCAAATCCATAATAACCTTGAAAATTTAGGGCATAGCCCAATAAATGATGTCTGGATTTAATGGCGTGCTTTTTTACAATTTCCAAAATATTGGATTCCAAAATATTCAAGCTTGTTTTTGAGTCTGGAAACCGTTCCAGATAGGCTTTTAGGCAATTGCTCAAATATTTAAAGGATGATTTTTTACAATATAGGGTTTTATTAAATTATGGTCTTTTCCACAATAAATTCGCCAGATGTCTTTGCACTCTTGAATGTCATCATGCGTTAGTAGTATCTTGTTTTTGTAGTGCTGAATGAGTTGCTCTGAAGATAATTCTGAAAGGCCTTTTAAATTTTTTTTACCTTCTATTCTGCCACTACAAACCAGATGAATAGGAAGTTCAATGTTTTTTTGTAGGATCAAATTAACTACGGCAATCATATTGATGTGGCAAAACAAATCATACTCGAACCAAAGCACAATTTCAGAGTAGTTTTCTGAATGATTGAGTTTGTCGATTTCTTTTTTAAATGTTTTAATGTCAAAATCGACATCATAAAACTTTTTTAGGAATTCTGAGCGCATTTTCAAAAATGATTCAGAACCCACTTTGTATATGGTTGGCCCTTCACACAAGATTTCTTGCCATGTGATAACATCATCCGTAAACCCTAATTCTAAGAGCACATGGGTCAGGTTATCGCCATTGGTAATATGAAGTGTTTGCTTGTCCATGAATTATCCGCCAACACGTTTTACTGAAAAACCTTTATCTTTTAATATCTGCATGATTTTATCACGATAATCGCCTTGAATGATGATTTTGTCGTCTTTAAAACTTCCACCAACACTTAAAGTTGTTTTTATCTCTTTTGCCAACAATTTAAAATCTTCAGTAGCGCCCGTATAGCCTTCTAAAATAGTGATGGGCTTACCTTTTCGCTTTTCGTATTTGCAAATAATGGGGACATCTTGCATCCAAATATCAGAAGTGTTTTCAGGTTCATTGTTTTCCTGTTCCTCATGATCTGGAAAAAGGTTTTTTAATTGATCTTTTAAATCCATGTTTTTTTAGTCTTCAGTTTTCGGTCTTTAGTTCTCAGTCAAACTGTCTACTAAAGACTGCTTGTTGCTAACTGTAGACTGTCAACTATTTTTTAAGTCCCAGTTCTATCAGTCGTTCGTCTAAGAATTCGCCTGCTGTAATATCATCAAAAACTTTGGGGTGGTTTTCATCAATGCAAACATCCAAAACATCCAATGGCATGGCACTAATGGGGTGCATAAAAAATGGAATGGAATACCTTGATGTGCCCCAAAGTTCTTTGGGAGGATTGATAACACGGTGTATGGTTGATTTTAATTTATTATTGGTGTGCCTTGAAAGCATATCGCCCACATTGATCATCAGTTCATCAGGTTCTGCAATGGCGTCCACCCATTCGCCTTTATGATTTTTAACTTGCAATCCTTTGCCTTGTGCTCCCATCAATAACGTGATTAAATTGATGTCGCCGTGCGCTGCCGCACGAACAGCATCTTTGGGTTCTTGGAGAATAGGCGGGTAATGGATAGGCCTTAAAATGGAATTACCATTATGGATATAGTCATCAAAATAGGTTTCTTTTAAATTTAGGTGGATTGCCAATGCCTGAAGTACATATTTAGCCGTTTTTTCCAGCATTCTGTATGCTTCTTTGCCGACTTTATTGAATTCTGGCAATTCTTCAACTTTTACGTTTTTAGGGTATTCATTTTCTAGTTTTGGATTGTCTTCAACATATTGACCAAAATGCCAAAATTCTTTTAAATCGCCTTCCTTTTTACCTTTGGCGCTTTCTTTGCCAAACGATATGTAACCACGTTGCCCACCAATGCCCAGAATTTCATATTTCTGCTTGGTTTCCAAAGGCAGATTGAAAAAGTTTTTTATTTCTTCATACAGTTTTTCAACCAGCGCATCATCTAAAAAATGACCTTTTAACGCTACAAAACCTATATTTTGATATGCATGGCCTATGCTATCAACAAAATGCTGTTTTCTGTTGGGTTCATCAGATAAAAAATCATTCAAATCAATACTAGGGACTGTTTTCATGCTTTACATTTAAGTGGCTGTGACACAAATGTACAAAGATTGTAGTAATGCCAACTTCCATATTATGATAACTTTTAATGAGAACAATCTTTTTGTTTTATATTTGATTATTCTACTTCAAAAGGCGATGGGATTGTAAAAATAGATTTGAAGACGCATTGGAAACACTTTTAAAATTATAGAATATGCAACGACGTAAATTTATAAAAAACACGATTTTTAGTGCCGCAGCTTCTTTTGTGGCTTGTGAAATTGTTTTTTCATCCACTATGCCAAAAAATTATGTGCCTGTTGGCCTGCAAGACCCTGATCCTTATAAATTATTCGGAAAAGATCCAGAAATGGTGGTACTGAATAACAGGCCATGGAATATAGAGGCAAAGGCGCATCTATTAGACGATAAGATTACACCGAACAAGTTCATGTTTATAAGGAACAACGGAAGAATTCCTGAGAATATAGATATTAAAACGTGGATGCTTACCATTGATGGAGAATCGGTTTCCAAGCCTAAAACATATTCGCTTCAAGAATTAAAAACGAAATTTAAGCATCATACGTATCAATTGACTTTAGAATGTGGAGGCAATGGAAGAAGTGAATTCAATCCGCCAGCAAAAGGCAATCAATGGACTATTGGCGCGGTATCTTGTGCCGATTGGACAGGCGTTAGATTGAAAGATATTTTAGAAGATGTTGGCATAAAAAACGATGCGGTTTATATTGGCTATCATGCCGCAGATACCCATTTGAGTGGCGACCCCAAGAAAGAACCTATTTCGCGTGGCGTACCGATTTCCAAAGCGCTGCAAGAAGAAACCTTGGTGGCTTTTAAAATGAATGGTAAAGACATCCCTTTAGCACACGGTTTTCCTTTAAGATTGGTGGCTGGTGGTTATCCAGCGTCTGCATCAGGAAAATGGCTAAACCGTATAAGCATTCGAAATAAAATCCATGATGGTGCTAAAATGGAGTCGCCATCCTACCGTATGCCTTGCAATCCGGTAGCTCCCGGAGAAATAGTGGCAGATGAAGATATGTGCATTATTGAAAGTATGCCTGTAAAATCGTTGATTACCTATCCAAAAACAGGAGCGATGGTTCAAGAAGGGAAATCCCTAAACATTCGAGGCCATGGTTGGGCAGGCGAATTGGAAGTCGCAAAAATGAGTTATTCCATTGATTTTGGAGCTACATGGCACGCTTGCCATATTGAGCCTCCAAAAAACCGTTTGGCGTGGCAACATTTCAATGCCGATATTAAATTCCCAAAAAAAGGGTACTATGAGATTTGGGCAAAAG
>CAXBNH010000068.1:0-11613 GCA_963976905.1 uncultured Algibacter sp. | reverse complement strand
TGATGCCAAAATCATTGTTCAAAAAGTGATTTTGGCAGCGCAAGCACGTCACGCCGCTCAAAAAGCACGTGAAATGGTGCAGCGTAAAACCGTTATGAGCATTGGCGGTCTGCCAGGAAAATTATCGGATTGTTCTGAGCAAGACCCAGCAAAATGCGAAGTGTTTTTGGTTGAGGGGGATTCGGCAGGTGGAACGGCCAAACAAGGTCGAGACAGAGCGTTTCAAGCTATTTTGCCTTTAAGGGGTAAGATATTGAACGTTGAAAAAGCCATGGTGCACAAAGTTTTTGAAAACGAAGAGATTAAAAATATTTTCACGGCATTGGGGGTTACCATTGGAACTGAGGAAGATAGTAAAGCTTTAAACCTTTCAAAATTGCGTTACCATAAAGTGGTAATCATGTGTGATGCCGATATTGATGGTAGCCACATTGCTACCTTGATTTTGACTTTCTTTTTCAGGTTTATGAAAGAGTTGATTGAAAACGGACATATTTACATTGCAACGCCACCATTATACTTAGTTAAAAAAGGGGCTAAAAAACAATATGCTTGGTCTGATAAGGAGCGAGACGCTATTGTTTCAGAATATGGTGATGGTTCAAAAATCCAACGTTATAAAGGTCTTGGTGAAATGAATGCTGAGCAGTTATGGGATACGACTATGAATCCAGAATTCAGGACCATGCGCTTGGTGCAAATAGACAATGGCATTGAGGCCGATAGGATTTTCTCAATGCTCATGGGCGATGAAGTACCACCACGTAGAGATTTCATTGAAAAGAATGCCGTTTATGCAAACATCGATGCATAAAAATCCCATTGCATAAAAATTAACAAAAAGAGCCGATTTTTTATAGTCGGCTTTTTTTATTCTAACAAAACAACTTCATATATTTGCAGGGTGATACAGCAAGCTACATTCTTATTTATATCCGGCGCAGAAATAGCATTCGTGTTATTTATTGCCATCATGGTTTTTGGTGCAGATAAATTACCGGAAATAGCCCGAGGCCTTGGCAAAGGTATGCGAACTCTAAAGGATGCTACCAACGATATCAAGCACGAGATTACAAAAAGTGCTGACAAAAACGGTATCGATACCAGTTTTGTGAAAGATTTCAAGAAAGAAATTGACGAGATAAAAGACGACGTGGAGGACTTTTCAGGGTCTGTGAAACGGAAACCCTAATTTACTGATTTTTTGTCATTCCTGTGTAGGCAGGAACCCATTCCTAAAACTACAATTTCCTACTAAGTGTCAACCCATCCCGAATGGATAACAAAACCGTTTCAACCCTTTTATCTTCTTTGAGTAAGGTATTATATTTTAACAATGCTTTGGTAGAAACATCATCTGGTTTTAAAGGTTCCAAAACTTTTCCGCTCCAAAGCACATTGTCCGATAGAATGATGCCTCCCGTATTTAATTTGTCAATAACACAATGAAAGTAATTGGGGTAATTATCCTTATCGGCATCAATAAAAATCAAATCGAAGGTTTTATCCAACTTCGGGATAATTTCCATAGCATTGCCTAAATGTTGATGAATTTGGTTTCCATAATCTGATTTATCAAAATATTTTCGCTGAAAATCCACGAGTTCCTCATTGATGTCTATCGTGTGCAACTCGCCATTTTTTTGAATGCCTTCAGCCAAACATAATGCGGAGTATCCCGTATAAGTGCCAATCTCCAGTATGTTTTTAGGATTTATTAATTTTGAAATCATACTCAAAATACGGCCTTGGTAATGCCCGCTAAGCATTCGTGGTTGCAATATTTTTTGATAGGTTTCGCGGGTAAGTTGTTGCAACAGTTGGGGTTCGTTTTCAGAATGGGCAACCACGTAATCGTCTAATTTTTCTGGGATAAAATACATGTTTTTTATTCGGAGTTAATCCATTTTTTCCTTTTGTGGCGGTTCCATAATCTCGCCGCAATTGGGGCAACGTCGTTTTTCGGCATCATTGTAATAGGTGTTAAAAATTTTGACCATGTCGGTTTCTATATTTTCCAGCGTGAAATCTTCTTCATATAATTTGGTCGCACAATTTTCACAAAACCAAAGTAGGGCATCACGGGTCCCCTCAGGGCGTCTATATTCTATAACCAATCCAATGGTATTAGCACTTCGTTGAGGTAAATGCGGTACTTTTGGTGGTAATAAATAAATGTTACCTTCTTTAATGTGAACCTCTTTTGGGGTGCCATTATCTATTATTTTCAAAACCATATCACCTTCAATTTGGTAGAAAAATTCTGGGGTTTCGTTGTAATGGTAATCCTTTCTGCTGTTGGGGCCACCAACCACCATCACAATAAAATCGGCATCTTTCCAAACCACTTTATTGCCCACGGGCGGTTTTAACAAATGACGGTTTTCTTCAATCCAAGCCTTAAAATTTATGGGAGAAACTAATTTGCTCATAAAAAGAAGCCCCTCTTAATCTCCCTATTTCGACTGTGATCAATACAGGCTTGGGGAGAAACTCGCACGGGGAGTTTTGAGTTTTTGTTGAATAAAAAATACTATTAAATCTTAAAATTACGAATAAAAACGAAAATAGCCCATTTTAGTTCCAGCAAAGTTCCCTCTCTCGATAGCTATCGGGATTTGGAGAGGGTTAGTGAGAAGCTTACAAAGATTTTGTGAGCCCGCCATCCACAGGCAAATTAATGCCCGTTATGTAACCAGCACAACCACTCGCCAAAAACACAATGGTATTGGCGGTTTCTTCAGGTTTTGCAAAGCGTTTTATAGGTGTGTAGCCTTTCATGATTTCTGCCATGTCTTCAATTGAAGTGTCTTCATTGTTCGCTTTAATTTTAATAATCTCATGCAATCGCTCGGTGTCAGTAAACCCAGGTAAAACATTATTAACGGTAATCCCAAATGAAGCCACTTCAATAGATAGGGTTTTAGACCAATTCCCTACCGCATTTCTTATGGTATTGCTAACACCAAGCCCTTCAATGGGTTGTTTTACAGACGTAGAAATGATATTGATAATACGCCCATAACCTTCAGATTTCATAAACGGGACGGTGGTTTGTGCCAGCACATGGTTGCATTTTAAATGTTGTGTAAATGCGGTTTCAAAAGCTTCTAAAGTGGCGGTTAAAATAGCGCCACTTCTTGGCCCTCCTGTGTTATTGACTAGAATATGAAAACCATGGTTTTTATCTATAAATTTGATGACTTTTTCCTGTAAATCCCTGGGTTTTGAAAAATCTGCTACGATGTAGCTATGTTTTTCTGGGAATGGCAATGTTTTAATGACGTCTTTTAGTTTGGCTTCGTTTCTGGCAACCAAAGTGATGTTTGCTCCTTCGTTTGCCAATGCTATGGCGGTAGCTTTCCCTATGCCAGCGGTACTTCCGCAAACCAATGCGTTTTTATTGTTTAATTCTAAATTCATTTTTATTGGGTTGATTTTGGATTTTTAAATCGATTCGTCTTCTATCTTTTTTATGAAGCTATCTTCTTTAATTATTTTTTTAGTGGTTTCTTTTATCGTTTCTAAAAAGGGTTTTAAACTTCCATTCAAGTCAATGGTTTTATGCCTTAATAGATTTAAAATGACTTTGTCTTGTGCTCTGCCTTGAATCATGGCTTTGTAATAGCCTATGTTTTCGTTAAAGGTTACCAAAGCATATTTTGAAGCATAATCTTTAGGGAATTCCTTTTCCAAAGCAATTTCTAATTTACGTTTTTCTTGAAAAATGGGGTCTGCGGTATGCTCTTTCATTTCAAGAAAATTATCAATAGCCAAATCGGCAATGGCATCGGTGTTTTTTTTGCGAGTTTTACTAAAGATTTTAAATATGGTATCCCATTTGCCGTTGTGTTTATTGATGAGTTCATCTAAAACAACCACATCTTCAAACGAGGCGTTCATACCTTGTCCGTAAAAAGGTACAATGGCATGGGCGGCATCGCCCAATAAAAGTGTGTTGCTTTTGTAGTGCCACGGATTGCATTTTATAGTGCCCAATGGCGACGTTGGGTTGTTGAGAAAATCAGTTGTTAAATTTGGCATGAGCTTCAAAGCATTTGGAAATTCCTTTTCAAAAAAGGCTGTAACCAATTCGGGCGTTGTTAAGTTTGAAAAGTTGAATGTACCTTGGTCATAACTTAAAAACAGCGTTACCGTAAAACTACCATCTAAATTTGGTAAGGCGATGAGCATAAAATCGCCACGAGGCCAAATATGAAGCGCATTTTTTTCTGTTTTGTAGCTGCCATTTTCTGCAGGTAAAATACGGAGTTCTTTATAACCGTATTTGAGGAAATTTTGAGAAAAGTTAAATAGAAATTTCCGTTCGGAATAATAGCTTTTCCGTAATGAAGAGCCAGCGCCGTCTGTTCCAAAAATAACATCGGCCTCGATGGTTGAAACAGCTTTAGTTTGATAATCTATAAACGTGGCTTGTTTATTTTCAAAATCGACTTGTTTGCATTTTTTATTGAAAATTAAAGTCACATTTTTCAGGGTTTCAGCTTCATCCAGCAATAAAGCCGTAAGGTCTTGTCTTGATACAGAGCTGATATATTTGTGGTCGCGGCCACTATATTTTGATAAAAAGGAGTTGCCTTCGGTATCATGAATCATGCGGCCATGCATAGGAATACACAGAGCTTCTACCTTATCCTGAACACCAACCAGTTTCATGGCTTTAATACCACGGTCTGAAATGGCCAAATTTATGGAACGCCCTTCGCTAATGTCCACTTTTCGTAAATCGGGACGCATTTCAATAAGCGTGATGTTATAACCGCGTTGCCCTAACCGAAGTGCCAATAAAGCACCGCAGAGACCTGCGCCGATGATGAGTATGTTTTGATTGTTCTTCATTCTTTTATTCCCACGAAGGTGGGAATCTTATTGGTTTTAATTCTATGATAATGGATTCCTGCTTTCACAGGAATGACAAATCAATTTAATATTCCTTTCAATTTTTCAACCATAAAATACACATCTACAAACGAATTATAAAACGGCGTTGGGGCGCAGCGTATCACATCGGGTTCTCTCCAATCGCAAATCACGCCGGCTTTGGTTAATTTTGTATGCAATGATTTATTGGCGTTTTTTACTTGAATGGATAATTGGCAGCCCCGTTCTTCTGGGTTTTTTGGTGTGATTATTTTTATATTATCATTGTATAGTTCGCTGATTAAAAATTCAAAATAACCCGTTAATTTTTTAGACTTCAGTACTAGTTTTTCAATACCCACTTCATTATATAATTCCAAAGAGGCTTTAATGGCAGCCATGGATAAAATGGGCGGGTTGCTGAGTTGCCAGCCTTCTGCGCCGGAAATCACATCAAATAGATCCCGCATTTTAAAACGGGTTTCTTTATTGTGGCTCCACCAACCGGTAAATCTATTGAGTGTTTTTTTATGCGCATGGCGTTCATGCACGAAGCAACCCGCTAAACTTCCAGGGCCAGAATTGAGGTATTTATAAGTACACCAAACGGCAAAATCGGCACCGGAATCGTGTAAATTGAGTGGTACGTTTCCTGCTGCATGCGCACAATCAAAACCCACTTTGCAGCCATATTTATGGGCGAGTTCTGTGATGCGTTTTAAATCAAAATACTGCCCTGTGTAATAATTGATGGCGCCAATCATAATGAGGGCAATTTCGTTGCCTTGTTCTTCTAAAATGGTTTCTAAATCTTCGTAGCGATTCAACTTTTCGTTTTTTCTAGGCTTCCAAAGTATCAATCCTTCTTTTTCATCATAATCATGATGCCTCAATTGCGATTCCACCGCATATTTATCCGATGGAAACACATCATTTTCAATAAGTATTTTATAACATGTTTTTGTGGGTTGGTAAAACGATACCATCATCAAATGCAGGTTTACGGTAAGTGTGTTCATTACCACGACTTCAATAGGTTTTGCGCCAACGACTTTGGCCATGTTTTCAGTAAGCAGCTCATTGTAATGTAACCAAGGGTTTTTGGCTTCAAAATGACCCTCAACTCCGAGATTTGCCCAATCTTCCAATTCTTGGTCGATATATTTTTTTGTCGATTTTGGTTGTAGTCCTAAAGAGTTTCCGCAGAAATAAATCACATCATTTCCATGTTGGTCTTTGGGAATATGGAATTGATTTCTGTAATGAGACAAGTCGTCGTTGAAGTCTTGTTCCTTGGCGTAATTTAAACCTGATCTATAATTTGACACGAGTGTGCGTTTTTGGGTTTCAAACAAAAATAAAACAATTATACTACAAAAACATAAAACCATTAATCGATAAAATTCTATTAAATTAGATGAATCGAAGTAATTGTTTAATTTTACTACGTTATTTGTAAAAGGTGTTGAGAGATGATAAATAAACTATGGGCCAATTACCAACAATGGTATATTGATTATATTGGTTTTTCCAATAGAAGTGAAAGTGAGGGTTTACTTTATTTTAGGGATAAGCTTTTTGTGTCTATCCTACTTGTAACGGTAGTTTTAGGTGTTTTTTCTTATGTTCCTAGTGTTGTTGCTTCCATTGTGTTAGATAAGCTATTTGTGCTTTATATTGATAGTCTAGCAATATTTGTAATGCTGTTTATTCTCTTCAATAAAAATATGGGTTTGGAAAGAAAAAAGTTTTTGTTCTCTGCCAATTTATTCCTGTTGTCGTTTGCATTAACCTTATATCTGGGATTTGATGGTAATGGAAGTATTCTGCTTTTTGTATTAAATATTTTGATAACGCTTTATAGCGGAAGAAAAGCAGGTTTGATTTCTGTTTATATAACGGCTTTGTTTTATGCATTGGTTCTCATCAGTTTTTATTTTGAATTATTTGATTTACCGATTTTTAAGCAGGTTCAGTTTGAGGTCATGTGCATTGTTTTTATTAACAATATACTATTTAGTCTATTGATTGTTTTTTCCATATCATTTTTAATATATCATTTACATCGGGCTTTATTGAAAGAAAATGAGCTACAGTTGGAATTGAAGGAAAAACATGAAAATGTATTGGAAGCTAAACAAAAAGCAGAGAAGTCTGATAGGTTAAAATCGGCTTTCTTGGCCAATATGAGCCATGAAATACGAACGCCCATGTACGGTATATTGGGCTGCGCCGAGTTTTTAAAAGCCTATAATAAAAATGATAAGGAGTATCAAGAATATGTTGGAATCATTGAAACAAATGGTAACGAATTATCAGTAGTTATTTCTGATATTTTGAATGTTTCAAAAATAGAAACGGGTTTAGTAGGAATTCAAGTAAAAACATTCAATGTAAATGAAAACATAAACGAAGTCTATGACACTTTTTTGTCTCAAACAGAAGAAAAAGACATTCATTTTATACAGAAAAACACGGTTACTGCAAATGATGCTATCATAAATTCTGATAGTGATAAGTTAACCGCTATATTGAAATATCTAGTTAAAAACGCTATTAAATATACAGAAAACGGCACTATTGAAATAGGTTGTGCACATCTTGATGACCATTTTTTAGAGTTTTACATAAAGGATACTGGCATAGGGATTCCTAAAGATGATTTTGAAGCTATTTTTCAACCATTTTATCAAGTGGATATTCAAAACAAAAAAGCATTGCACGGTGCGGGTTTAGGTCTGACCATTGCTAAGGCTTATATCGAGATACTTGGAGGCGGTATACGGGTAAAAAGCAAGGAAGGCATAGGCACTACGTTTTGGTTTACGATAGCGACCCATCTCTGAAAAAAACATAAGGATTGTTTTATTGTAAAAAAAACTTTAACCGGTTTGGCTAAAGTTTTTGAATATATAGTGACGCTTAAAGCGGAATATTATTTATTGGATATACGCTTTAAAATTGTAATCTGGATTTTTGTTTCAATGCTTTTCTTTTAATAATTCAGGAAATTTTGCTTTAAAGCGTTTTAATCTGGGAATGGAAACAGTTTGGATATAAGGGTTTTCTGGATGCAGTTTTTCGTAATTTTGATGGTAATCTTCCGCCACCCAAAATTTTTGAAAGGGATAGACTTCCGCAGCAACTTTTGCATTGATTTCTTTTTCCAGTGCGCTTTTTTTCTTTAGAATGATTTGTTTTTGAGCATCATTTTGATAAAAAATAATGGAGCGGTATTGTGAACCGATGTCGTTACCTTGGCCGTTTACTTGTGTTGGGTCTTGAGAGCCAAAATAAATATCCACCAAGGTTTCAAAACGCACTATATTTGGGTTGTATATCACTTCAACAGCTTCTGCGTGTCCCGTTGTTCCTGTGTTGCTGGCTGCGTAAGTGGGTTGTTTTGTATGTCCGCCAGCATAGCCGCTAATCACTTCGTCAACACCTTTTACGCTTTCGTAAATGGCTTCCACGCACCAAAAACAACCGCTGGCAAAATAGGCTTTGGCCTTACCGTTTTGCATGGGGACTTCAATAGGTTTGGCGTTGATGACCTCGGCTTGTTTTTGGTCGGATTGTGCATTGTTTTTGCAACTGAAGCATAAGGCTAAAAATACTATGGGAAATAGATTTTTCATAATGTGTTTTTTCTAATAGACGAATAAAAGTAGAAAACCTTAAAATAAAAGGTGTGAAATTTATGTAAAAAAAAAGCCCTCACGTAAATGAGGGCTTTTAAAATATATGTTGAACGGAATTACAGTTTAGAAAACAATTTCTCCATTTTTGCTTTTTGCTCTTCGGCAAGTTCTGCATCTACTAAAATTCTACCACTGTGCTCATCGGTAATAACTTTTTTACGAGAAGCAATTTCTACTTGTACTTGTGGTGGAATGGTAAAGAACGAACCGCCTGATGCGCCTCTTTCAATAGGAACAATCGCTAAACCGTTTTTTACGTTTTTACGAATTCTGGTATAAGCAGCAACCAAACGCTCTTCTATTTCAGACTTATAATCATCAGATTTTGAGATTAAGGTTTGCTCTTCTTTTTCAGTTTCAGCCAAAATAGCATCCAATTCGCTTTTTTTGTGCTTTAAATGGTTCTCACGTTCTCTTACGCGTTCTTTGGTTTCAGAAATAATGTCTTTTTTCTGTTCAATTTGAGCTTTAAATTCCTTGATGTGCTTTTCAGCCAATTGGATTTCTAATTCTTGAAACTCAACCTCTTTGGTAAGTGAATTGAACTCTCTGTTATTTCTAACATTTTTTTGTTGTTCACCATATTTCTTTATTAAAGCTTTAGCTTCTTCAATAAGATTTTTTTTCGCAACAATGTCATTGTCTATAATCTCTAAACCAGAAACTAATTTTTCCAGTCTTATTTTCAGTCCAGCAACTTCATCTTCCAAATCACGAACTTCTAATGGAAGTTCTCCACGGACATTTCTAATTTCGTCAATACGAGAATCTATAAGCTGTAAATCATACAAAGCTCTTAAGCGCTCTTCAACAGTTAGTTCTTTCTTTTTTGCCATACTTTAAAAATACTTAACAGGATTGGTGTTTGTCTTTGATAAAACGACTGCAAAATTAGTGATTTTTTTCGTAAGAAATGCTACTAAACCGTTTTTTGTGTATTGCTCACTTTCATAATGTCCGATATCAGCGATAATGATCTGGTTTTCAGCGGTAAAAAAGTCATGGTATTTTAAATCTGCCGTTATAAATATATCGGCACCAGAGGCTTTAGCGGCTTCTATAGCAAAACTGCCCGAACCACCTAATACGGCTATTTTTTTAATAGGTTTACCTAATAAAGCCGAATGGCGGATGCATTCTGTGTTCATTTTCGTTTTTAGATCCACTAAAAAACCGTTTTCTGTCATGGCGTTTTCAAGTTCGGCAATCATGCCAATGCCAATGTGTTGGTTTTTGTTTTCCAATGTCGTGATTTCATAGGCGACTTCTTCATAAGGATGCGTTTTGAAAAGGGTTTTAAGAATATTGCTTTCCAAATGCTTTTTGAATGTGACGCTGATTTGAATTTCTTCTTCAAAATGGATGTTCCCCTTTTTGCCTTTTACTGGATTGGAGTTTTCATTGCCATTAAACGTGCCAACGCCTTCTGTGTTAAAACTGCAATCGTTATAATTTCCAATACTACCGGCGCCTGCTTTAAATAAAGCGTTTCTAAGAATTTCGGCATTTGCTTTCGGTACAAAGGTGATGAGTTTTTTTATGGTGTTGTTTTGCGGTATCAAAATCTGTTTGTTTTTGAGTTCCAGTTGATTGCAAATCATGTCGTTCACGCCTTGCAAAGCATTGTCTAATGCCGTGTGGATGCTGTAAATGGCAATGTCATGTTTTATGGCTTTTATGACCACACGCTCTACATAATTTTTTCCGGTAAGTTTTTTTAAACCTTTAAAAACAATAGGGTGGAAGCTTACAATTAGGTTGCAATTCGTTTCAATGGCCTCGTAAACAACGGACTCAAGCGTGTCTAAAGTGACTAAAATACCAGTAAGTTTTGCATTTCTGTTTCCCACCAAAAGGCCTACATTATCAAAATCCTCAGCGTAGGCTAAAGGAGCGAACGTTTCTAAATGATTTATAGCATCTTGAATAATCATAAATAATTATGTTTTGCATCAAAGATAAAATAATTACTTTCGTTGCTGTGAAGCTAGTAAGAAAAATATTGTTTCCTTTTGTGCCTGTGTATTATACGGTAACCAGTTTGCGGAATAAACTGTATGATTTAGGAATAAAAAAATCGAAATTATACCATTTCCCCGTGATTTGTGTCGGCAATTTGAGTGTGGGCGGTACAGGGAAAACACCTATGATTGAGTATTTGATTGACTTACTGAAAGCTGATTATAAATTGGCGACATTAAGCAGGGGCTACAAACGCAAATCTGAAGGGTTTCAATTGGCTGATGAGAATACTTCCGTTGAAATTTTAGGCGATGAGCCGTTTCAATTTTATACCAAGTTTCAAAAAGATATTCAAGTGGCTGTGGATGCCGATAGGCGAGAAGGTATTGAAACATTAATGGCATTAAAAAATCCACCAGAGATTATTTTGCTAGATGATGCCTATCAGCACAGAAAAGTAAAAGCGGGTCTTAATATTTTATTGACTACTTGCAATGATTTATATACCGATGATTTTGTATTGCCCACAGGTAATTTGCGTGAACCAAGAAGTGGTGCGGAACGTGCCAATATCATTGTAGTTACCAAATGCCCAAATGATTTGGATGCCTCAAAAAGAGCTGAGATTATAAAACAAATTAATCCTAAAAAAGAGCAGTTTGTGTTTTTTAGCGCGATTGATTATGCTGATGAAGTGGTGTCTTTAAATGTTACAAAAAGTATTGCTAATTTGAATGCTTTTACTTTGGTGACAGGTATTGCAAACCCCAAACCTTTGATTGATTTTTTAAGTAATAAGAATTTGAAGTTTCAGCATTTGAATTTTAAGGACCATCACGAATTTTCTCAAGATGATATTGCCAAGCTAAACGAAAAAGCAATGATTATTACGACGGAAAAAGATTTTATGCGCTTGAAACACTACAAATATTTACAAGATAAATTGTATTACTTACCTATAAAAGTAGCAATTGATGAAAGCCAAAAATTTGATGATTTAATTAAAAACTTTGTATCACAATACTAAGCGGTAGCAGATGTATTGTTCTTAGTAAGTGCATTGAAAAGT
>CAXBNH010000067.1:0-11835 GCA_963976905.1 uncultured Algibacter sp. | reverse complement strand
CCTTCGGAAATTCCTCGCACGCAAACACGCAACTATTCTTATACAAGACCGTTGGTAAAGTTAAAATAAAAGATTAAACTAGACGATCATTAACTTTAAACACAATTAAAAACTAATTAGTCATGCTGAGCTTGTCGAAGCAACACATTAAAAAATGAAACAAAAAATCTACATACTATGTTTTATCTTCGGAATCTTAATTTTTCCGCAGCTAACCCATGCCCAAGTAGATTTCAACAAAAAACCAGATGACGATTTAGGCAACAACGAAGATGCTTTTCAAGAACACTTTTTTGAGGCTTTAAAACAAAAAGGCATTGAGAATTATGACCGCTCTGCAGAAGCCCTTTTAAAATGCATTGATATTGATGATGATGTACCCGTTTTATATTTTGAATTGGGCAAAAACTATATCCAGCTTAAAAACTTTGGCGATGCCGAAGACGCTCTTAAAGAAGCCGTGAAGAAAGATCCGGACAACGAATGGTTTTTAGATGAGCTGTATGCCTTCTATATATCGCAAGATGATTATGACAAAGCCATTAAAACCGCAAAACAACTGGTGAGCTTCCATCCAGATTACAAAGAAGATTTGGCTGGGCTTTATTTCAGAACCAAAAAATATGATGATGCTTTAGAAATTTTGGATGCTATGGACACCGAATTTGGTATTTCCATTTCAAGGGATATGATGCGAAACCAGATTTATGAAGTCACAGGCCGCAAAAAAGAGCAGATAGAAAATCTGGAAGAGCGTATTGAAGACAATCCCGATAAAGAATCCAATTACTTGGCGCTTATTTTCCGCTACAGCGAAAATAACGAAACCGCCAAAGCCTTTGAAACCGCCAAAGAATTGCTAAAAACAAATCCAAATTCGCAAATTGTACATTTGGCTTTGTACAAGTTTTATTTGGATGCCAAGGACACCGAAAAGGCGATTGAATCCATGAAAATTGTGATTAAAAGTCCGCAAATAAAACCTGATGCCAAACAAAAAGTGTTGTTAGATTTTGTGAATTTTGTTGGGGAACATCCAGAATACGAAGCCGATTTGGTAGAAGCCACCACGTTGGTTGAGGAAACCAACAGCGAAAAAACACTTTTGGAATTAGCACAATATTTTTTAAAAACAGGCGAGAAAACCAAAGCATTGCATTATTTTGAAGCGGCCCTAAAATTGCAACCCGATAATTTTGCAGCCTTGCGCAATGTGATGCTTTTGCACATCGATTTGCAACAGTATGATTTGGCTTTCAAAAAAAGCGATTTGGCATTGCAAAAATTTCCATCACAACCCATTTTTTACTTGATTAACGGTGTGGCTTTAAATCAGCAACAGCAAGCAAAAAAGGCCATCAGCATTTTAGAAATGGGATTGGATTATATTATAGACGACCCCAAAATGGAAGCCGATTTTTACAACCAACTAAGTACGGCTTATACCTTGTTGAACAATACGGCCAAAGCAAAAACGTTTACAGATAAAGCGAACAAATTAATGCCCTCAAATTAATACACATACATGTTAAACAGCATACGTTTCAAATCCATTATTTTACTAAGTTTTTTGGTTTTGACCTTCGGGTGTAAATCTTCAAGAACGCTCCAATCTGGGGAAAAGCATTTGAATCTTTCCACCAAACAGGTTATTAAAGAACATTTAAAACAAACCCCAGATTTTAAAACCCTAGCGGCACGTGTTAAAATTGATATTGCAGATGGCGACAAATCGAGTGGCTATACAGTAAATCTTCGGATAGAAAAAGATAAACAGATTTTGTTGATGTCCACACCCATTTCCGTAGTAAAAGCATTGATTACCCCCGAAAAAGTGAGCTTTTACAATAAACTGGATGGTACTTATTTTGAAGGCGATTTTAAATATTTAAGTGATTTATTGGGCACGGAACTGGATTTTGAAAAAGTCCAGAATTTATTGATTGGCGAAGCATTGTACAACTTAAATGACGGCAATTACAAAGCTTCGGTTCTTGACGAGACGTATTTGCTTCAACCCAAAAACCAATCGCCTATTTTTGAACTGTTTTTGATTATGGATCCTGCTATTTTCAAATTAAAATCGCAACAAATCACACAACTGAAAACCTTTAGGCATTTGCAGATTGATTATTTGTCGTATCAAGAAGTAGACAAACAAATTTTCCCTGAAAACATAAAAGTGATTGCTGTGGAAGGCAACGACGAAATGATTATTAAGCTGGAATTTAAAGCTGTATCTTTGAACCAAGATTTACGATTTCCATTTAGCATTCCATCAGGATACAAACGTATTGAACTTAAATGATGCCCATTAAAGCACCCCATAAATTTCTATTAATCGCTGTTTTTTTATTGAGCAGCATGGCTATTTTTTCGCAAAGTGACAAGCAACAACAGTTGGAAGAACGCCGACAAGAATTGCGACAAGAAATCAGTAAGATCAATTCGTTACAGGCTGAAAACAAATCCAAACAGAAATCACAATTATCACTGATTGAGAGTTTCAATTATAAAATTAGCATACTTAGTAACTTGATTAAAGTGACCAACCAGCAAGCCAATTTACTGACTCGGGAAATCAATAACAACCAGAATAAAATCACAGACCTTCGCGAAGAATTAAAAGAGCTTAAAGAAGATTATGCCGCCATGATCGTAAAGTCTTATAAAAGCAAAAATGAGCAGAGCAGGATTATGTTTTTATTGTCTTCTGATGATTTTAAGCAGGCTTACAAGCGGTTGCAGTACATCAAGCAATATTCAGACCACCAAAAGCAACAAGGCGAAGAAATTAAGCTAAAAACTGCCGAGTTGCAGCAAATTAATAAAGATTTATTAAAGCAACAAGAAGCCAAGAAAAAGTTGATTGCTGAAAACAGGGAAACCCAAAAAACCTTGGAAGCAGAGCGCAAATCGCATCAAGAAATGGTGGCGTTTATTAATAAAAACTTAAATATCTATGCCTCTCAAATCAAAACGAAACAACAGGAGGCCGATAGGATTGATAAGCAAATCAATGATATTATTAGAGCAGAAATGGCCAAATCCAGAAAGAAAACAGGTACGGTTGTTTCTTCTTCAAATGCTTCCAGTTTTTCCTTGACTGCTGAAGAAAAAGTCTTGGCATCCAATTTTACGGCCAACAAAGGTAAATTGCCGTGGCCTGTTGAAAAAGGCTATGTCACGGTTGGGTATGGCACCCAACCGCACCCCATAAACAAATCGTTGACCATAAAAAGTAATGGCGTGCGTATTGCCACCGAAAAAGGTGCCAAAGTTAGGGCGGTGTTTAATGGCGAAGTCACGCGCGTGGTGGTTATAAAAAATGCCAATGCCATTGTGATGATTCGTCACGGAAATTATATTACGGCTTATAAAAACCTAAAATCCGTTTATGTTGAGGAAGGCGATAAAGTGAGCACCAAACAAGATATAGGCGAGGTGTTTACCAGTCCAGTCAATGGCGAAACCATTTTGTATTTTAGTATTTATAAGGAAATTGAAACGCAAAACCCTGCGTCTTGGATTTATAAAATGTAATGTTTTTGTCATTCCTGCGAAGGCAGAAATCCAGTTTTCATACTTGTATTAATCAAACAAAGCCTTCAACTCTGTAGCTTCATTAGGTTTTATTTTTCCGGCCAATAATAAACTTAATTGTTTTCGGCGTAATGCAGCATCAAAACGATTTTTTTCCGTAGTAGTCTCTGGAATGACTTCAGGAACCATGCTTGGTTTTCCTGTGGCATCTACCGCCACAAAGGTATAAATGCCTTCGTTTGCCTTTGTTTTTTCGCCAGAAGCGGTATCTTCTACCCAAACATCAATATACACTTCCATAGAGGTTTTAAAGGCACGAGAGACTTTGGCCTCAACGGTAACCACGCTTCCCAGCGGCACGGCCTTAGTGAAAGCCACATGGTTTACCGAAGCCGTTACCACAATATGATTGCAATGCCTTCTGGCCGAAATGCTGGCGGCACGGTCCATTCTAGCGAGCAATTCACCACCAAATAAATTGTTTAGCGGATTGGTTTCGCCGGGTAAAACCATATCGGTTAAGATGGTTAAAGATTCTTTGGGTGTTTTTGCTTGCATGCTTGCATGGTTTTGGGTTTAATTATACGTCAAAGATACAGGATTTTAAGATTTTGAAGATGTTAATTCAAATGCATTCCCATTTGGTGCAGAATCATACTTTATAAAAAGCCACAAATTCACTAATCTTTTATTATTGGACTAAAAGCAAAAAGAATTAACATTAATTTTAAAAAAAATCTATAGCTTTTTTATTTGTGAATATCTTATACATAGTTATCTATTTTATTCGTGCATTCGTGGTAAAAATCACTTACAGGTTAGAGTGTGATTCTACTTTGCATTTCCATTATTAATCGGTACATAATCTTATTAGATTCCATATCTTTGCCATTATAAATGGGGTGCTTTTTTGTTAGCGGTCATCAGTTTTCGGTTCTCAGTCTTATTATTGACTCATAACTTTTTAACTCATAACTTATAGCTATCAAAAGGCTGAGATGATACCCAGGAGTTTTGCTCCGTACCTGATTTGGATAATGCCAACGTAGGGATTTTGATAAAAATACAACATTCGTATTTTCATCTGGTGTCATCTCATTTTAAGAATAAAAAATTATGGGATGCTAACGGAATTACTCACACAACTTACCGTATTGCAATGGCTGGGCACTGCTTTTGGCGTGACCCAAGTGCTTTTGGCACGGAAAAACAATGTTAACAATTATTTGTTTGGCATCGTCTCTATTTTAATCAGTTTGTGGGTACTTTACCAATCGCGTTTGTATGCTGATATTTTACTCAACCTTTATTATTTGGTCATGAGTATTTACGGCTGGTTTTATTGGAAAATGGGCAAGCAGAATAAAGAAGCGCCTATTTCATATTCTAGCAAGAAGGAGCATGCTATCGCTTTATCGATAGTAATTGGGTGTTTTTTGTTGATGGCGTATTGGCTCGGACAGCACACCGATTCTGATGTGCCATACTGGGACGCCATTGTGTGCGCTTTTGCCTGGGCAGGCATGTGGCTGATGGCGAAACGAAAATTGGAAAATTGGGTGTATTTAAATATTAGCAATTTTGTATCTGTACCTCTATTGATTTACAAAGGCTTATACATATACGCAGGCTTGACGGTTTTCTTATTTATAGTCGCCGTATCTGCATATATAGAATGGAAGAAAATACTTGATAATGGAACTGAAAAAGAACCTATGCAGGCTTAATTTGCAAAACTTGAACCAAACTGTTTTCAATGAAGAAACCTTAGCTTGGATAGCCCAAGAAAACCTTTGGAATTTATGGATACCCAAATCACATGGTGGTTTGGAATTGTCTTTGACCAAAGGTTTAGAAAAACTTCGTGCTTTAGCACAAATAGATGGCAGTTTGGGTTGGACGGTCACGCTTTGTAGTGGTGCTAATTTTTTCTTCGGAAATTTAAAAAAACCCTTTGTAAATGAAATTTTCATAAATCCAATCTCACCCGTTTGTTTTGGAGGCAGTGGCGGTGTTTTTGGTACTGCGGAAAAAAAAGAGCATGGTTATATGCTTTCAGGAACATGGAAATATGCTACAGGCGCCCCTTACTTAACGCATTTTACTTTGAATGCGAAGATTATGGAAGATAGCAAACCATTATTGAACAAAGATGGTTCGCCTGTTGTGCGTTCATTTGTTATTGATAAAAATGATGTAGCCATTATTCCAGATTGGAACACGATGGGACTTAAAGCCACGGCTACACATTCTTTTGAAGTAAAAGATAAATGGGTGCATGAAACCTATAGTTTTCTTTATAATGAACGTTACCATGACCACGCCATTTTTAAAGTCGATTTTGCTGTATTTGCAGACTTAACCTTGTGGGTCAATTATATTGGTATGGCAGCCCATTTTTATGAAGAAGCCGAAAAGTTGCTTGATGATGAAAAAACTTTAGATTATTTGGCAACCATAATAAAAAAAGCAGATGAGAATGTGAATTTATATGCTTCACAGATAGAAAATGATATCCATTCTGGAAATACCTTGTCCAAAATTTGGATTGAAGACCTCCATGAGGAAGCTTCAAATTCAGTAAAAACATTTTCGGAAGCCATCATCAAGATATATTCTTTACTGGGTATTCGAGCTTGTAGTGAGACCCACCCATTGAATCTTATTTTCAGAGATTATTTAACCGCAACGCAGCATCATATTTTTAGTAAAAAACAGGATTGAGTGTGTTTTTACGAAGAAATTAATCCATAAAAAACAGCAGTAAAATTTGAATTTTACTGCTGTTTTTAGTTTATATCAATGAGATTAGTTTAATTTTTTGACCAACAACCACGCATCTTTATTATGCGTTTTTTTAATGTCACGCAACGCTTTTAAAGCTTCTAATCTATCTTCATAACTGGCATAAACAACTTCGTGCAAACCATATTTATTAACACCAATTTTTCTGGCTTTATAACCGTCGGCTTTCAGTTGCTCTATTTTTGTATCGCAGTTTTCTTCTACTCTAAAAGCACCAGCAATAATATGATAATTCCCTGTTTGCTTGGTCACGTTTAAAGTAATAGCAGGCAACGGATTATCAATAACAAAAGTAGCTTGCTGTATCTTGGTTTCCAATTGTTGCGAAGCTTCTTCTTGTGCTAATTGGTTATGTGTTTCAATTTGATTGACGTAATAATTGGATGCTGTAAAGCCACCCAATGTTAAGGCAATCAATGCAACAGCAGCATATCTTAAATACGGTCTGGATTTGCGTTTTTCTGGTGTTACAGCAATTGGCACTACTTTTTCAATAGCTTCGGCAGTTTCTTTGTAAATATCGCGTGTTACGGTTGGAGAAACAAATTGCGACAAGCCAAAAGCATCGGTCAGATAATTAAGGTTGTAAGACGGTTCAAATATAATTTTACCTTCATTGTTAAGTGTAATGTCGCCAATATTGGTAAACGTAATGGTTTCCCCTTGGGTCAAAAAACTTTTAATGATATGAACGCGTTTTTGGATTTTTTCCGAAGCAACTTCAAAAGGAATTTTTTCAACATCGGCAATATAATGTGCTAAAAGACCATCGTTTTTCTGAATCTGTCCGTTAAAGGCCACTTGTTTTTTTGGCGGATAAAAAACATTCGTATTTTCATTGATGGTTGCAGGAGCACGTTGCGCTAAAAAAGCCCCAAAATCGGGAACGGTCACGCAGTCATATCTATATAATAAATCGCTGATGTAGGTTTCTAATTGCATAAAACAAAGTTAAAAAATTATGGGTGTAGATACCATTAAGCCCCAACTATTTATTAACATTGTAGAAATTTCTTTATTATTTGCTCAAAATCAAATTTATAGGATGACGGAAAACGATTTGCTTTATACTTTAGCGTTGCAACAAGTACAGAATATTGGCGATATAACCGCTAAAAAGCTTATTTCACATTGCGGAACGGCCGAGGCTGTTTTAAAAGAAAAAAAGCAAAACTTGCTTAAAATTGATGGGATTGGAAGCGCCCTTTTAAGCGATTTGCACCAAACCAAATATTTGACGATAGCGGAAAAAGAAATTCAGTTTATAAAAGATAATGGCATTGATTATGTGTTTTTTCAAGAAGATGCTTATCCAGAAAAATTAAAGCATTGTATTGACGGACCTATTTTGTTGTTTCAAACGGGGCATATCAATTTAGAAAGAAAGCGTATCATCAGTATTGTGGGGGCTAGAAAAATAACCACCTATGGCATCGCCTTTTGTGAGCAATTGATAGAAACGCTTGTGCCATATAACCCTGTTATTGTTTCGGGTTTTGCTTACGGCGCAGATATTACGGCACACAAAGCGGCCATAAAAAACAACTTGCAAACGGTAGCGTGTTTGGCGCATGGGCTAGATCAAATTTACCCGAAAACCCATAAAAAATATATGGTAGATGTTGAAAAGCACGGCGGCTTTTTTACGGAATTTACAAGCTATGATAATTTTGACAAGCAGAATTTTTTAAAACGGAACAGGATTATTGCTGGTGTAAGCCAAGCCACTATTGTGATTGAATCTGCCGAAAAAGGTGGGAGTTTGGTAACGGCAGATATTGCTAATTCGTATGACCGAGAGGTGTTTGCTGTTCCGGGCAGAACCTCCGACACCCAAAGCGTGGGCTGTAACAATTTGATAAAACACCAAAAAGCACACATGCTTTCCAACCCGTTGGATGTGCCTTATATTTTAAATTGGGATTTAGGCGATGCCAAAAAGCCTACCATTCAAAAACAATTGTTTGTAGAGTTGGATGCTACCGAAAAAACGATTTATAATTATTTAAAAGAACACGAAAAACAACAACTGGATGTAATTGCCATTACCTGCCATTTGCCCATTTTTAAAGTGGCAAGTGTGCTCTTGAATATGGAGCTCAAAGGGGTTATTAGACCATTGCCGGGGAAGTTGTTTGAGGTGGTTTAGAATTCCTGCGAAGGCAGGAATCTCATCAAACAAAACTAAAATTATGACGTATTTCTTAATTATTTCAAAGCGTATTTGTTGTTGAAATTTATAAGATTCCTGCCTAGGGAGGAATTAATTAATATCCAACTTTCTCTCTTACACGCATCAAAACCCCATCAGCCACCAACTTCGCTTTTTCAGCACCAATGTTTAAGGCTTTATCAATTTCGTTGAGGTTTTCCATGTAATAATTATAACGTTCACGTTCCACAGCAAATTTTTCAACTATCAATTCAAACAAAGCTTGTTTGGCATGCCCGTAGCCGTAATTGCCATTTTCGTAATTGGTTTTCATGGTTTCTATTTGAACATCATTTGCCAATAGGCTATAAATTGCAAAACAGTTGCAGGTATTCCAATCTTTTGGGTCTTCAAGCGGTGTGCTATCGGTTTGTATGCCCATGATTTGTTTGCGTAACTTTTTGTCGTTCAAGAAAATATTAATGGTATTGTTTCTGCTTTTGCTCATTTTTTCACCATCAATACCTGGAATCAGCTTGGTGTTTTCTTGAATTTTTCCTACGGGCAAAACAAAAACCTCTCCCATTTTGGCATGAAAACGTGCCGCCACATCACGTGTCATTTCAATGTGCTGTAATTGGTCTTTTCCCACAGGAATGATTTCGGCATCATATAATAAAATATCGGCCGCCATAAGCATCGGGTATGAAAACAAGCCCGCATTGACATCTTCCAATCTATCGGCTTTATCTTTAAAACTATGCGCCAAGGTAAGGCGTTGGAACGGAAAAAAACAGCTTAAATACCAAGTCAATTCTGTAGTTTGCGGCACATCACTCTGTCTGTAAAATATCGTTTTTTCAATATCCAAACCAAAGGCAAGCCACGTGGCAGCTACTGAATAGGTGTTTTCTCTTAGTGCAGCTGCATCCTTTATTTGTGTTAAGGTATGCATGTTTGCAATAAACAAAAAAGAGTCGTTTTTAGGGTCGTTTGCCATCTCAATTGCTGGAATGACTGCGCCTAAAATATTACCTAAATGTGGTGTGCCTGTGCTTTGTATGCCTGTTAGTATTCTTGCCATAACATCATTCCCTCAAACGCGGAAATCTTTTTAATTAATAATCCTAAAATTTGAATAATCGCAAAGGTAAATTTTTTAATAGAATAGTATCATTAATTTAAGTAGTTTTGAAGCAGATGAAACTATTCAAATACATTTTCTGGTTATTTTATCGCATTTGGTTTTATATTCTTTTGGCATTGCCCATTCTTTTGATGTTTCCCATTCTTTTGGTTTCCATAGCAAAAGAATCGTGGTATCCGCTATTTTTTAAGTTGGCACGTTTTTGGGCAAAATTCATTTTATTGGGGATGGGTTTTAACTATCAAATTGACTGTGAAGAAACTCCAGAAAAAGACAAAAGTTACATGTTTATTGCCAACCACACCTCAATGGCAGATATTATGCTGATGTTGGTTTCTGTTAAAAATCCATTTGTATTTGTGGGGAAAAAGGAATTGGCTAAAATTCCACTTTTTGGGTTTTTCTATAAACGTACTTGTATTTTGGTGGATAGAAGTTCGCCTAAAAGCAGGCAAACGGTTTTTTTAAGAGCCCAAAAACGCTTGAAATCTGGGTTGAGCATTTGTATTTTTCCAGAAGGCGGTGTACCTGAAGAGCATATTGTTTTAGATGAATTTAAAGATGGGGCCTTCCGTTTGGCCATAAATCACCAAATCCCAATTGTGCCTTTGACTTTTGCGGATAATAAAAAGCGATTGTCCTATACTTTTTTTAGTGGTGGGCCAGGGAAAATGCGTGTAAAAATGCATCGGTTTTTACCAACAAAAGGATTGAAAACAGACGATACAAAAGCATTGAACCAAAAGGCCAAAGACATTATATTGAATCAATTGAAAACCTTCCAAAAATAAAAAACCGCTCTGGGGAGAGCGGTTCTTTTTCGATATTGCTTTTCGAGTTAGCAAAAAAGCAATATCCAGATCTAACCAAAAACCTAAAATTTAAATCCGATTCCAGTATAAACTCCTATAAAATAAGGCGTAAAATTACCAGATGTATTTTCAAACGTATTGATTTGATATTTGAACATAGGCTCCAAATTCAAATTCAATTTTTTAGTGAATTTATATTTAAATCCGAGCCCGAAATTAGCACTATAACTTACGTTGTTAATGTTGGTTGCTTCACCAATAGAAGTACGATTGCCTCCCGATTCAGAAAAAAGTTCGTTGCCGCTTAAAAAGAAAGAGCTGAAACCACCAATAAGATTGATGCCCAGTTTTTTGTCAGAAAGTGCGTATTGGATTTCTAAAGGTACTTCTATATAAGCAAACGATTGGTTTAAAGATGTATTGGAGTTTGATACTAGAGATTCTGCTTTATTCGACTCAAAATTTTCTGCGCTCACCAAGGCCACATTACTTGATGTATTGGTATTTTTAGAAGTGGTTTTTACAGTATTTATATTGCCAAGAATGTTTGATGAACTGGAACTTTTTGATAAGGTTTCATACACCACCACATTATTGGTGTTATAACCCAAATTCACTTTATTGATTCCAGAACGAATGCTCAATTTTTTGTTTACCGCATAACTCGCCGTAATACCGTAGCTCATATTGGTTTCAGCGGTTTTTGCATTGTTGTTGAATTGTCCGTCAATGGAAGACCCGTCTCTCAAGGTATTGAAATAAACAGGTGCCGCATTTGGTGTCACGCTCCACCTGTTTAATCGTTCTTCTTCTTCAATAATAGTGTTGGTTTCGTTTAAAATATCCTCAATGCTAGGGACTTTGTTTTTTTCTGTGTTTTCAGCAATTTCATCGCTTTTATTGTTATCCGTATCAGCTACAGTTGTATTGTTTTTTTTGATGTCGTCTATAATGTTGTCTGCTTTGGTTTTGTCAAATGAAGCAGCTTCTTGAATGGTACTTTTGGTTTCTGTTTCAGAATTTTCAGCAATATTAGAATCATTCCCAGCATTATTTTCTAAAGCCACTTTTGATTTGTTTGTATGGATTTCAGCTGCTTTATTCTGAATGATATTGTTGTTTTTACTTAGATTTTGTTCAGCATCAACTTCGGAATTATTAGTATTTGCGATACTGTTTTCTGATTTTATAATCGTATTGGATGCCTTCTTTAAGGATGCATTTGAAGTGTTTTTATCTGAACTTTCAGCAATTGCCGATGCTTCTGAAGGATTTGTAATATCTTCTGAAATATTTTTGGTTTCAATTGAAATAGCCGCATCATTATCAGGGGTATGATTATCCGTAGCAACCGAGTTTGTTTTGTCATTTTCAGA
>CAXBNH010000066.1:0-11858 GCA_963976905.1 uncultured Algibacter sp. | reverse complement strand
TGGTTCATTTACGGCGGCAGCTGGAGTTGCAGGCGCCAATAAAAGTTTGGGCTCAATAAAAAGTACCAATGCTAGTGATACCGCTATTATGATGAACTATTCATCCAATGTGATCATTGTTCCAGGTTATGGATTGGCGGTGGCACAAGCGCAGCATGTTATCCATGAATTGGAAGAATTATTGACAAAAAAAGGTGTGAGCGTAAAATATGCCATCCATCCTGTTGCGGGCCGTATGCCTGGGCATATGAATGTATTGTTGGCAGAATCTAATGTAGATTATGGTTTGTTGATTGAAATGGACGATATCAATCCGCAATTTAACAATGCCGACGTGGTCTTGGTAGTAGGAGCGAACGATGTTGTAAACCCCGCAGCGCATAACGACCCTTCAAGTCCTATTTTCGGGATGCCCATTTTGGATGTAGAGAATGCCAAGCACATTGTGATAAACAAACGAAGCATGAATGCCGGTTATGCAGGTATTGAAAACGAATTGTTCTATAATTCTAAAACCTCTATGCTTTTTGGCGATGCCAAAGCCGCTTTAACAGAATTGGTTAGTGAATTGAAAAATATGTAATTTGTAATTTTACAGCTGTAAATTTTTAAAGATGTCATTTTTAAGTAAGATTAATGTTTTTAGAAGAAGGCTCACAAATGCATTGACCAAAAACGTTGGTGATTATTCTTTAGAAGAGCAAATTGCCAAACACCCGAATGTGGAAATTAAACGGGTATTAATTTCAAGGCCCAACCACAGATTGGGGAACATGCTATTGATTACGCCGCTTTTACAAGAAGTGACCGCCGCGTTTCCTAATTGTAAAATCGATTTATTTGTAAAAGGTGGAGTAGCACCTATTCTATTTGAAAATTACAATAACATTGATTATATCATCAAACTTCCCAAAAAGCATTTCAATGATTTACTGGGGTATTTTAAAGGCTGGATATCGCTAAGAAAACATAGTTATGATTTGGTAATCAATGGCGATAAAAACTCGTCTTCTGGCAGATTATCAACCAAATTTTCCAAAGGCATTTTCAAGATTTATGGCGATATTGACGAAACTGAAACTTCAAAACACAAAGATTTTGTTCACATAGCCAAATATCCTGTTTATAATTTAAGACAGTTTTTGTTGAAAATAGGACAAGATAGAAGACAGGAATCCATGCCTTTATTAGATTTGAAATTAACAGCTTCGGAAATTTCAAACGGAAAAAAACTGTTGGATAACATCGTGAAAAACGATAAAAAAACCTTGGCACTTTACACGTTTGCTACGGCAGACAAATGTTATTCCGAATCTTGGTGGCATGATTTTTATCAAAAATTACTAGCAGCATTCCCTGATTACAATATTATTGAAGTATTGCCTGTTGAAAACGTATCGCAAATAGGTTTCAAAGCACCTTCGTTTTATGGGAAGAACATTCGTGAAATTGCAGCCCTTTTTGCAAATACGGCTATGTATATCGGCGCCGATTGCGGAATCATGCATTTGGCAAGTGCGGCATTAACTACCACCGTTGGGTTGTTTTCAAGAAGTAACTTGCCCATTTATGAACCTTACGGCAATAATAGTATTGGAATTAATACAAATATGCATGATGCAGATGCCATTATTTTATCTATAAAAAATAGACTTGACCATTAATGTTTCCAATACCAAAGCTGTCTTTTATAATTTTATTACTTTTATCCTTTAATTTTTAAAATTAAGAAATGAGTAAATATACCATCGCAGTTGTTCAATTAAACTTGAATGATATTCCTGAAAACAATTTAAAAAAGTGTACAAGTTGGGCAGAAAAAGCTGCTAAACAAGGCGCAGAAGTTATTTGTCTGCCCGAACTTTATAGCAGTCATTATTTTTGCCAAAGTGAAGATACGGACAATTTTGCTTTAGCCGAACCATTATACAGCACGTCTTTTAAAGCCTTTAGCGAACTGGCCAAAACTTTGGGCGTTGTTATTATCGTTCCCTTTTTTGAAAAAAGAATGGCAGGCATCTACCATAATAGTGCCTATATTATTGATACCGATGGAAGTGAAGCGGGTTTATACAGAAAGATGCACATTCCAGACGACCCTCATTTCTATGAGAAATTTTATTTCACGCCCGGCGATTTAGGTTTTAAAACCATCAACACAAACAAAGGGAAAATTGGAACGCTTATCTGTTGGGATCAATGGTATCCTGAGGCAGCAAGATTGACGGCGTTAAAAGGGGCAGAGGTTTTGTTTTATCCAACAGCTATTGGTTGGCACCCACAGGAAAAAGAACATTATGGCACCAATCAATACGGTGCTTGGATGAATGTTATGAAAGGGCACGCAGTTGCCAATGGCGTTTATGTAGCAGCAGCAAATAGAATTGGATTGGAAAAATATCTACCAAACACATCTGGTATTGAGTTTTGGGGCGCTTCATTTATTGCAGGTCCTCAGGGTGAAATATTGGCACAAGCGTCGCATGACCAAGAGGAAATAATCATGGCAGAAGTTGACTTAGATTTACAAGAAAATGTACGTCAAAACTGGCCGTTTTTTAGGGATAGGCGCATTGATGCTTTTGGTGACATTATTAAAAGAGCGATAGATTCATGAGACAATTTCCAGCAGAATGGGAAAAACAACAAGGCATTTTGCTTTGTTTCCCTCATAATGGCAATGATTGGCCCGGTAAATATCAGACCATACAATGGGCGTTTGTAGAGCTTATTAAAAAAATATCCATCTACGAAGAAGTCTTTTTAGTAGTTTCAGATGAAAAACTAAAAACCAAGGTTTCAGATATGCTAAAAACAGCATCTGTAAACTTAAAAAAAATAGCTTTTATAATTCATAAAACCAATAGAAGCTGGATGCGGGATTCTGGGCCTATCATCGTAAAAAACGGTTCTAAGCGCGAAGCTCTAAATTTCAATTTTAACGGTTGGGCAAAATATGCCAATTATCAATTGGATAGGCATGTGCCACAAAAAGTAGCGGAATTTTTAAATATACCGCTAACCCAAGCGATTTATAAAGGAAAACCAGTCATTTTAGAAGGTGGTGCCATTGACGTTAATGGCAAAGGCACGCTTATCACTTCAGAAGAATGTTTATTACACCCCACCATTCAAGTAAGAAATCAAGGATTTTACAAGGCAGATTATGAAGCGGTTTTTAAGGAATATCTGGGCATTACCAACGTGATTTGGGTTGGTGATGGGATTAAAGGCGACGACACCCATGGGCATATTGATGATTTATGCCGATTTGTAAATGAAGACACCATTATAACCGTAGAAGAAACCGATACACAAAGTCCTAATTATAAAGTACTTCAAGATAATTTAAAATGTCTGGAAAACGCCAAATTGGAAAATGGTAAAAAGCCAAATATCATCACTTTACCAATGCCTAAGGATATTGTTTTTGATAGCATAACACTACCAGCAAGCTATGCCAATTTTCTTATTTTGAATAATTGTGTGCTAGTTCCAACATTTAATGATGCCCATGACAGAATAGCTTTAAATACCATTTCGGGGTGTTTCCCGAACAGAGAAGTTATTGGTATCAACGCTATTGACCTGATTTGGGGATTTGGAACATTGCATTGCTTAAGCCAACAAATCCCATCAAAATAATTTGTTCTGCTGAAAAGGCTCTGTTAAGCATTTCATCGAATATTGGTTATTTCATCGGTAAATTTTACCATTTATAAAAACCGTTAATCTATTCATCGTGAATATGTTGCGTTCATGTGATTTATTTTATCAATCAATCTTAATCGTTTAGTTTTGAATTGATTATAAAATGATACCCACATGAAAAATCTATTCAACCTACTTTTTGCTATAATTTTTATAGGCACCAATGGTATGCTTATTGCCCAAGAATCTGCAACAACTTCAGAGAATACAGCATCTGATTATGCTAACAGAAGCCCAATTTATGATTATTCAGAAGCTCACTTAAACAATACGGATAGTATTCCTGATTTTGAAACAAAAAATGCAAAATTAAAAATCACAGGAACCATTTATCAAAGTGATGGCGTAACACCGGCGAAAGACATTATTCTATTTATATATCAGCCCGATGAAAATGGTGATTATGACATGAAGGTCAGTAACAACAAACGCTATGTGCACAATAGAGGTTGGATAAAAACAGATGCCGACGGAAAATATACGTTTTACACCTTTGTGCCCGGGAAATATTACCGAAGTGGCGAATTTAAAACCATCCATCCCGTAATCAAAGAACCCGGAAAGCCTGAATACAATATCTACTCGTTCCTTTTTGATGACGACCCAGCGTTAACAAAATCTTGTCGTAAAAAACTGGAGCGTAAAGGGATTGATGCCATTCTTACATTAGATAAAAAAGAAGGTTTGTTCGTTGCAAAAAAAGATATTGTTTTGACTGCTGAAGCGCCTGAAAACAACTTGTAGCATTTTATAAATTACTTATAAAGAATCCCATTCAATGGGATTTTTTTGTTTTGAATCGTATTCATTTCAAATAGATATAAATTATCCATCTGTTTTTCTTTTAGCTAATGGCACATTTTTTGTGATTTAGGAAGTATTCCAAAACTGTTTAATAATGACATACTCAAAATATATAGGTATTATCATAATAGCAGCCTTATTTTCTTGTGGAGCTTCAAAAACACGTGTTACATATGCAGATATTGAAGCACTTGAAGCATTGGTAAAAGGGCGACAATTCACAATAGAATCAGATTGGGCCTATCCGCAAACTACTGGCGCACTACAGCAGATTTTAAGTTCAGGATTGTTGCAAGGAGCCAGTGCTGGAAGTATCAATTTGATTGGAAATACTAATTTTTTAACCATTTCCGGAGACAGTATTTCTGCGTATTTACCATATTTTGGAGAACGCCAAATGCAAGTTAATTATGGGGGTGGGGATAGTACCATTGAATTTAACGGCATTATGGAAAATTACCTAGTTGAAAAAAACAAAGACCAGAGTTATACCATTTCATTTGAAGCCAAAAGTCATTTTGAAAATTTCAACGTTTATATAAGGCTATTTCCAAGTTTAAAAAGTAACATGGTAGTTAATGGAGCGTCTCGTTTTTCTATAAGATATTCTGGTTTGGCTGAAAAGGTTGCTGATGCAGAAAACACAGATGAATGAATATGAGGTTCGTTTTTGTCAATGACTTCAAAACGTATATTTTATATGAAACGAAATTAGATATAAAATCCATATAACAGACTGTATTTTTGCTGTTTTATTATTAGCGAAATCAAGAACTTTTTTTATAGCTCCAAACCGCCAAACCATTCATCATAAACGCGTACAATACTGTTTTTGATAACTGCGGAAGAATATCCGTAAACCCAGAGCCTTTCAGCATGACCATGCGCATCACTTCTACAAAATATTTTATGGGATTGAATTCCGTAATCATCTGGGCCCATTTTGGCATACTTTCAATGGGCGTGAACAAACCGCTCATCAAAATAAAAATGACCATAAAAAACCAAGCGATAAACATGGCTTGCTGTTGGGTATCCGTAAAATTGGAAATAAACAGCCCGATACCCAAAACCACCAAGATATAAATGGATGTATAAAAATACATGAGTGGCAAACTCCCTACCAAGGGAACGCTAAAAATAAGTTTAGCTATAATCAAGCCAATGGTCAACAAGCCCATACCAATGATCCAAAACGGAAAAAGTTTTCCGACTATGAACTGGCTTTTCTTTATTGGGGTTACGTTAATTTGCTCCAACGTACCAATTTCTTTTTCACGTACAATATTCATTCCCGAAAGGAATAAAGTAATCATGGTTACCAGCAAAACCAATATGCCCGGTACCATAAAGGTTTTGTAATTCAAGGTTTCATTATACCAAAACAAAGGAATGGTCTCAATACTTGATGGTTGCATTTGAGCATTTGATGGCTGTAACAATTCAAGCTTCACATGGTTGTTAAAACCTTGCACAATCTGCGTGACATACACATTTTCAAGACCCGCCGCCGCACCATCAATGGCATTTATGGTAACGCCTAAAGTGCTGTGTTTTTCCTTTTGTAAATCACGTTCAAAATATGGTGGGATTTCTATTATAATATCAATTTTACCGTTGAGCATGGCTGAACTGGCCAATGTTTCTGACGGAAAATCTGTTAACACATCAAAATAAGTAGATGCCTTGAATTTTTCCAATAGCGCCCGTGAGGTCGATGTACGGTCATTGTCAATATACCCAAATTTAATATTCTTGACCTCAAAAGTAGCTGCATTAGATAAGATTATGAGTTGTATCAATGGCAGTACAAAAATGATAGGGAGCATACCTTTATTCCTAAAAATTTGCTTGAACTCTTTTTGTATGATGTAGATAATGGTTTTCATATTTTTAAAAGAATAAAGAAAATAGAGCAAAGAATATAGATGCTTATAGTAGTGGCTAGTCTTTTTTCTTTAATCTGTTTTCTATTTTTCACTCCAATCTTATTTTATATTTCTTCACGCTCAATACGATAAAGAACACCGTCATTCCCAATAAAATCAAGGTTTCCTTCCAAATATATTGTAACCCTACGCCTTTAAGCATAATACCTTTAATGATGATGATAAACCATTTGGCAGGTATGATGTTGCTAATTATTTGGAGTGGTAATGGCATGCTGGAAATGGGGAAAATAAAACCTGATAATAATATCACGGGGAGCATCAACCCCATTAATGAAATCATCATGGCGGTTTGTTGGGTTGCTGAAATGGTTGAGATTAAAATTCCCAATGCCAGCGCAGTAATGATAAAAAAGATACTTTCCAAAGCCAATAAAAACAAACTGCCTTGCACGGGCATATTGAATATGAAAATACTCAGCATAACAATAACGACAGCATTGATAATGGATAGAAAAATATACGGAAACACTTTGCCTACAATGACTTGAAATGGCTTTAAAGGTGATACCAATAAAATTTCCATAGTGCCTAATTCTTTCTCTCTGGTAATGGAAATGGAGGTCATCATGGCGGATACCAACATCAAAATAATGGTCATAACACCCGGCACGAACATATAAACGCTTTTTAACTCTGAATTGTAAACCATGCGTGTCTCGGGGATGATTTGATAAGTTATTGCCATATCTTTATTCAGGTTTTTTTGATATTGCCTTAGAATGGCGTTCACATAATTGCTGATGGTATTTGCGGTGTTTGGATTTGTGGCGTCCGTAATTATTTGAACGGTGGCCGTATGTTCTTTAATCAACTTTTGACCAAAATCACTCTCAAAATTCAAAACCGCTTTTACATGGCCTTTTTGAAAAACGGATGCAATATCTGCTTCACCAGCTACCATTTGTTTGATGCTGAAATATTTTGAAGCAGAAATTTTGTTGATGATTTCTTGTGTGGTGGCATCTTTAGAATGGTCTAAAATGGCAATATCCACATTGTTTATTTCATTGGTAATAGCAAAACCAAACAACAGAATCTGTACAATGGGCATTCCGAAGAGAATAAACAAAGAACGTCTGTCCCTAAAAATATGGTAGAATTCTTTTTTTATAAAGCCTGTAAAACGTTTCATAATAGCCCCCTTTTAATTCCCCCAACGGGGGAAAACTCATTACATGATTCGTATTTGTCTAAAACATCCATTTTCTTAATTTTCAATCATTTTGCTCCTTTCCCTTTTGGAAGGGTTGGGGATTGGCTTCTTGCCAATTTCAAAAATACCTCGTTCATATTAGCTGCTTTAAACTGTTCTTTTAGTTTATTTGGAGTATCCAAGGCTTCAATTTTTCCGTTGACCATGATGGATACACGGTCGCAATACTCGGCTTCATCCATATAATGCGTCGTTACAAAAACGGTGGTGCCCTTATGTGCCGCTTGATAGATGAGTTCCCAAAACTGCCGTCTGGTTATGGGGTCCACACCACCCGTTGGCTCATCTAAAAACACAATTTTAGGATCGTGCAATAAGGCCACGGAGAAAGATATTTTTTGTTTCCATCCTAAAGGCAAAGCACCCATCAATTTATTGGCAACATCTTGCAATCCCAAATTTTCAATCAATACATCTGATTTTTCATTGATACGCTTTCTGGATAATCCATAAATGCCTCCAAAAAATTTGATATTTTCCTTAACGGTCAGATCATCATACAAGGCAAATTTCTGACTCATATAACCAATGTTGTTTTTGATGTTTTCCGCATGGGTAAAGACATCAAAACCTGCTACGTTTGCTTGGCCGGATGTTGGGTTGGAAATACCTATCAGCATTTTTATCGCAGTTGTTTTTCCTGCACCGTTGGCTCCCAAAAACCCAAATATCTCGCCTTTTTCAACATCAAAACTAATGGCGTTTACGGCCGAAAAATCGCCAAACATTTTGGTTAAATTTTCAACTTGTATGACTTTGTTGTTATTCATTTTTATTTATAATGATACTTCGACTGCGCTCAGTGTGACATTCGTAATGTGATATTTATTTCGCCAATTCCATAAACGTATCTTCTATGGTTGCTTGGGTTTTCTGAATTTCTATATCAGATAGTTTTTTAGATTCTAAATACGCAGTTAACAGTTTCGGATTAAAATCTGCCCTGCTATCTGTGTAATGCACAAATTCGCCAAACGGATATACGCTGTAATTATGTTCATACGTTTTCAAAGAATTGATGAGTTGATACATATCATTGGCCCGCACGCTGTAAATTGGTTTAGGATAGTGTTTTACAATTGCTTGAGGGATATCAATCTCTAAAATTTTTCCGTTTTGGATGAGGGCAATGCGGTCACAAAGTTCGGCCTCATCCATATACGGTGTGGAAACTAAAATAGTGATGCCTTTTTGTTGCAAACGTTTCAGCATTTCCCAAAATTCCTTTCTGGAAACGGGGTCAACTCCAGTTGTTGGTTCATCTAAAAACAACACCTTTGGTTTATGGATGAGCGCACAGCACAACGCTAATTTTTGTTTCATGCCGCCAGAAAGTTTGCCAGCACGTCGGTTTTTAAAAGGTTCTATTTGTATGTATATTTCTTTTATCAACTCGTAGTTTTTTTCTATGGTAGTTCCAAAAATGGTAGCAAAGAAGTTTAAATTTTCTTCAACCGTTAAATCTTGATAAAGTGAAAATTTACCGGGCATGTAGCCAACGCTGTTCCGTATGTTTTTATAATCATTGATGACGTCGAAACCAGCTACCGTTGCAGATCCTTCATTAGCTATTAAAAGTGTGGTCAGTACCCTAAAAAGTGTTGTTTTGCCTGCGCCATCGGGACCAATGAGTCCAAAAAGTTCGCCTTCTTTTACTTCAAAGGAAATGTTCTGTAACGCTTTTACGTTTTTATAGGATTTTGATATGTTGGAAATAGAAATACCCATTATTCGCCAATTAGCCACAATTCTGCGGGCATGCCTATTTTTAAACGGCCATCATTTCTCACATCTACTTTTACGGCATACACCAAAGCGGTACGCTCTTCTTTGGTTTGAATGATTTTTGGGGTAAATTCAGCTTCCGAAGCAATCCAACTAATGGTGCCTTTAAAGGAAGCCATACCGTCTGCATCATCAATTTTTACATTAACGTCCTGACCGATTTTTATACTTGCCAATTGGGTTTCGCTGATATATACCCGCAGTTGCATAGTACTTAAATCTGCCAATTTATAAAGCGGTTTGCCAAACGTTACAATCTCATTTGGTTCAGCATATTTGGTCAAAACGGTGCCGTTTATAGGGTTGATGACTTTACTTTTCTGTATTTGGTCGTCTATTTGCTGAAGCTGGACATCGATACTTTTCAGTTCGTTGACAACAGGTGCATTTTGGATTTCCACACTACGTATTTGCTGGTTCACAACATCTATTTCGCCTTGTATATCATCAAGTTGCTTTTGTGTTCCTGCGTTGTCCTTTATTAAATTTTCAATTCTTGCTTTATTTGTTTTTGCGGTTTTCAGTTTGGCATTCAATACATTTATTTGTGATAAAACCCCTTTTGATTTTGAGCCGATAACAGCTTTGGAAACTTCCAATTGTTCACGTTTTAAAGCTAATGGAATGGTATCGATGTAACCCACAAATTGCTCTTTTTTCAGCAAATCACCTTCATTAACAGCAAACTGCATGAGTTTTCCATTATTTTCAGCTGAAATGGTTATTTCCGTAGCTTCAAAATTACCGAATCCATCGGCTTTTCCATTTGTGTTTCCACAGGAAAAAAGGCTTGTTGCTAGGATGCCTAATCCGAATACATAGTTTTTGTTTTTCATGTTTTATGCTTTTTTGTTTCCCGCAGATTTCTCAGATTGTCGCAGATTTTTTTTAAATATTTTTCTGTGTAAATCTGCGGGAAACCATTTTTTACTGTCCTTTAATAACGTTATAATTTGCTTTTGCCAGTTGCAATTGGATTTGATGCCTTACCAGCGTGTTTTCATCTTCATACAAATGGGTCAATTCTGTGATATATGCCGAAGCCGTAATCACGCCATTTTTAAGTTGTGAATCTGCCGTTTGCAACACGTCTTTTCTAAGCTTGATAATAGATTTATCTGAATCAATGATGGTTTCCATTTTATCGATTTCCTTTTGTTGCTTTTGGAGTTCGATATTGGTATTCAATTTAAAAACCTCAGATTCATTATCTACAATATCTTTATTGATGGCGAGTGATTCGCGTTGTTTTTGGTTCGAGTTCCAATCGAATACATTCCAATTCAATTTAACGCCCACAGTATAAAACGGTTGAAATGAATTATCGAGCATATTCAATCCCGGATTTCCATAACCACCTGTTGCAAAGCCTATTAATTTGGGTGTATTTTGCTTTGAAATCAAGGTTTCAGAATGTTCTATTTCTTCTTTTTTGAATTGGAATAATGTCAATTCTGGTCTGTTTAAGCTGGCTTGTACTTTTGTGTCTATATTGGGGTTTTCAAATAGGGTAGTGGCATCAAATGAATGATCCAACATACTTGAAAGCGTTTCGATAAGTGCTGCTTGGTTGCTTGACGTTTCTTGAAACTGTTGGTCTATTTTTAATAATTCGGCTTCCAAAACCTTGTCGGAAGTGGGGAGAAGCACACCGTTTTTGATGCCTGACCTGACTTCTTTAAGTTTGGCCTGCAATTGCGCCTGTTTTGCCTCTAACAACAAAACGGTTTCCTGGGATAATAAAATGGAAAAATACAATTGGTTGATCTGTTGCTTCAATTTATATATATTGACTTTTATCTGTTGCTGTTTGGTTTTGAGTTCTGCGGATTTTACCTGCAATGAAGCATCTATGATACCGTCATTATAAATGAGTTGATTTACAGAAAATGTTGCTCGATATTGGTCTTTGTTCAATGGTTGGATATTGGAATTTGGGATAGGCACTTCCACAACATCAGACTGATAAGTAGCTTGCGCATCTAAGCTAAACTGAGGCAGTCTTGCATTGGAAATTACGGTTGCTTCCAATTGGTTTTGCTTTTGCAATAGTTGGTTCTGCTTTAACAAAGGGTAATTTTGGAACAACAAACCATAACAGTCTTCAAGTGTTAAAGATTGTTGTGCTTGACTTGAAAAGGCAAAAAAGAAAATTGAAATAATGGTGATGTGTTTCATTTTTACTCATTTTTAATGGCGTTGATAATAAATTTTGCCACTTCTGTTTTACGCTGCTCCATAAGTTGTTTGAAAGCAGTATCATCTACATCGACAAACGCTTTTATCAGAGGTTTTGCAACAAAAGGGAATATATTCAAAGCCATAATATTGATAAATAATTGCTCGGCGCTTATTGGTTTTATGTTTCCGTTTTCAACTTCTAAAGCCACCTG
>CAXBNH010000065.1:0-11867 GCA_963976905.1 uncultured Algibacter sp. | reverse complement strand
GTAATCATCGTCAATAATTGTTTTCATACCTATACTAGGTGGCATGTTGTTTACCCAAGCATTATCTCTCCAAATAGCATCCTGCGAACCAGTTATTTTAATATCATCATAGGCAATACCGTCAGACCAAGTGGCCCCCCATGAGCTAACGGGCGTATAACCATATTGACCCAATTTAATTTGAAATGTTTCAGATACTGTTTGCCCTGCAGCTTGAAGTAGGGCGTCAATATCCAGATTTTCTACATGGTTCCAAGTATCATCAGTTTTGCTTTCTGGGTTTATTGTATATGCCTTAACCCAAATAGCGGTGTTGTTACCGCGTATCCAGACAGCATCGTTAGTATCATTTTCATCGCCATAATCAGCAAACCAAAACGAAAGTTCTAAATCTGTAGTTGAGGTATAGTTTGATAAATTCAAGGTTTTAATCATATAGTTTTCAGATGAAGTAAAATTTAAACCAGAATCGTCTAAAAGGGCCGCTTTTGCCCCAGTATGTTTTTCTGTATTGAAACGAAGTCTGCCTTCATTTGTTTTGTTGTAATCCCAACCACATAGGCCACCTAAATCGTTAGTATTGCTTGTGTACTCATTGATGGTGGAAGTCTCAAAATCTTCATTCCATGGTAATGTTATAGCATCTGTAGTGCATGGTATGGGTTCGGTTCCTGTTATTGAAATTTCATCAATGTATAATTTGTCGCTGTCTCCTGTCCAACCAGTCGTTTCAAATTTTATTTCAGAATCAGATTTAAACGTATAATCAGAAGAGTTTAATACAATTGTAGCCGTGTATTTGGTGCCATTGCTTGACCAGTCGTTAGAATATGTATATGAAAGTATTGCATTGTTATCTAGTTGCACCGTAAATGCATCCCAACCATTATCGAACCCATTTGATTCAAACGAAAAGGAAATGGTCACGGTTATGTAGCCAGATAGGTTAAAGTCTTGGTAAAATGAGGATGCATTTCCGCTATTGTCTTTTATTTCCCAAGATTTGTTGCCTTGAGGTGATGAAGTGTATGAGCCATATTTTGAATCTCCACCTCCATCGGTCCAGCCACCATTGTTGCTTTCAAAATTTGTTGAATAAGGTAAGTTTGACTGTGCGTTACTTAATGCAATACTTATTAATGCTATTACAAATAAGATTTGTTTTTTGAATGTAGTTTTTGAGACCATGGATTAATTATTTCGGGGTTTATTATTTACTTTCCGCATTTCATCTATATTTTTTGCAACAGTTTTAAGTTCATCCGCTTTTTTTACAATTTTTTTCGTTTTATCGGATTTTTTAAACAGTTTAACTTATTGGCAGTCAATGCTTTAGCAAATGTATATAAAATGATTATTACTTTTTTCAAAATTAGATTTATGGTATAAAAGTGTCGTTCAAAGGCACTTACGTGTTTTTAAATAGTTTAAAATAACGTGATGTTCGTTTGAGGTCTGTTTATGGGGTGGTTATCAAATAAAAAAGGACACTGTCTGGAAAACCAAATTAAAACGGTTTTCCAGACAGTGTCCTTTTTTAATAAATGTATATTAAAACTATTTTTTAACTGCTTTTTTAGTGATCACAGCACCATTGCTTAATGTTACTTTTGCAACATAAACCGTACTGCTTAAGTCAGAAAGGTTATAGGTTTCCGTATTGTTTTGTCCTTTAAATTGATACAGTTGCCTTCCTAAAAGGTCAAAAACACCCACGGATGTAATCTTTAAATCATTGGAAACCCTAAATTGAACGTCGTCATTTTCCAGCTCAACAATGCTCAAAAGTTTTTCATTTAAAATCAAATCATCTGTTGATAAAGCATTCGCATTGAACACAATTTCAAAACGGGCATTAAACTCGCCAACTTCTGATGTAAATGTATAATCGCTTGCTGACAAATTATGTGTTTTATTGAGCAGGTTGTCTTTTAAAAACACGGTGTTTTCTGTTAAAAAATTACCTTGTAATTGGGCTATGGAGAGTTTGTAAAGGGTTGCAACGCCAATGGTTGTTTTAAAACCGAGGTTGATAACCTCATCTTCATTAATGCTATTGGCAGCTTTCCCTTGAATGGCAAATTTTTTGTTCGAACCTTCAATGGTTGAATATAAGGCAGCACCTTTGCTTGGGAATTTATTAGTGTCATAAGCCATGCCATCATCATTATTGGTGGCACCATTTACATAACCTACAAGAATTTGGTTATAAACACCATTATCGGAGGTTAAATCAAGCCATAATTTATTGGCAACCGTATTGGGTTTCTTTTTAACATTTGAATCTTTAAAGAATTGGCTGTTTGCAGTTGGGTCTGTAATACGCATAGTATTGCTAAAAGTAATATCTGATGTATAGACGTCACCAGTTACCAATGTGCTAGGAGCGGTATTTGACATAGAAATAAAAAAGCCTTGACCTGAGGGAATGTGCCTAGTTGGTTTCATACCATCACCACCAGCTACTTCACCTGAGAGGTTAATAATGGCATAATCATCATTAGAAAAATTAAGTTGTTGATTACCATTGGCGGTACTAGAAGGTGCTGTGTTTTGAGACCACAAAAATATCGCACTATCAATATAGTTATTTCCACCAGAATCTATACCGCTAATATCGCTAGAAATATTACTATTGGCAGCTAGAAACATATCAGCATCAATAGCAGACGGATATGGGTTTCCTATGAAGTTCCAGTTAATATCATTCAATTCAGAATCGTTTCTGTAAATGGGAACCGTTATGATGCCATTGTTAAATTCACCCTCAAAGGTATAAATGAATTTGTAAGGAGGGTAAGACATTGGTGGTCCAATGAATTTGGATTGATCATGTGTGGAAGTGTAGCCAATTCCGGGAGTCATAATGGTTAATCCATTTACAGAAGCCCAATCATTATCATCATCATCAATATCATCTTGCCCATCTAATTTAGCATTATTGTTTCCAACTTCTTTTTTTGCATCTAAATAATTTTGAGCATTAAACACAAAGCGTCGGCTCACATTAGATTCAAACAATCCATTACCAATAGTTTCATTTTTTACAGGCGAACTCCAATAGGTATATTCATACCAAACATCCATTGGAGCTGTTAGCTTATCTACAGAAATATCGCCAGCAATATTATTTACAGAAAGGTCATTATTTTGCACAAAAGACCCATAAGGTTGCACGTTAATGGAACTTCCAGCAGCAACGTTTAGCTCGTTTTGTATTTCTACAAATTCATTGTTGTCAATTCTTAAAGTACCTACATTTACATTAAGTGAACAGGCACTAAAACTACCAAAAGAAGCCGTATCATAATCTGCATTTAATTCGACAATAGTTGATAAACCAGGGGAACCGCCAACCCATGGTAAACTACCATTCCATGTTACAGTCGAGGCACATGGTATTAGTGTTCCCCATATTTCAATGTTGTCTATGGCTATGTCTTCATCACCATCGTTTAAATTAAATTCTATTGATATATCTAATAATGAACCTGTTCCTGCAATATTTTGGGTAAATTGAGTAAAAGTATTTGTAATTGTAGTTCCATCACCAGTTCCATCGAAATCAGTATCGATAGCAGGTTCGTAATTTAGTCCAGTGCCGTTAGGATTTATCCATAATAAATTACTAAATGACGAAGAGTTGTCTATATCATAATTTATATGCACATAATTTTGTACGCCACTTACAGGATTATCCCAATCCTCTAAACCATCTGAAGCATCATCTTCGGCCAAATGAATTCTAAATTCAAGGCTTGAGTAGCCACTGATGTTTATATCATTTATTAATAAGCTGACAGGTAGCGAAATAGTATTGTTGTTATCTATATCTTGCGCTGCAAAATAATAGCTTCCTTGGATATTTGAGAAACTTTCAAAAGTAAATGAAGAGCCATTTGTTCTCGTGAAATAATCATGATTAGCTCCATTTATAATATCTATATATTCTGGTGTGCTAGTTGAATAGCCTCCTGGTGTCTCAAAAGTTAATTCGGCTAATTTTACTTGCCCAAACCCATAATTCACAGCACAAAAAAGGGAAATAAAAAAAATGAGAGATTTTGTGAGAGTAATTTTTTTCATAATAATAAAGTTTTAAAATCTATACTTTTGCTGTTAGTTCAGTATATCTTGTATTTGGTTTTTATAATTTTTATACTATTTGTTTCTATTTCAATTGTTATTTTTGACAACCTATGCAACCATCAAAAAAAACATATACTGTACAAGAAGCTACCAAAAAAATGGAGCATTATTGTGCATATCAAGAACGCTGCCATCAAGAGGTTAGAAAAAAGCTGGAAACCATGCACATGATACCCGAGGCCATCGATGTGATTGTGGTGCATCTTTTGGAACATAACTTTCTTAACGAAACGCGTTATGCCAAAACATTTGTAAGTGGTAAGTTCAGGATTAAGGGTTGGGGCCGCGGTCGGTTGACTTATGAACTCAAGAAAAAAGACATTGGTAAAGTTAATATAAATCAAGCACTTACAGAGATCACAAATGAGGAGTACAACGGTTTTTTTAATGATTTAGCCGAAAAAAAGGCCAATTCTATAAATGAGACCAACGTTTTTAAAAAGCGTAAGAAATTTATTGACTACTTTTTGTATAGAGGTTGGGAGTCTCATTTGGTGTATGAAAAAGCCCATGAGTTGATTAAATAACGTCATTACGAGGAGGCACGACGAAGTAATCTTATTGTTTGTAGTTCAAGTTTACTTATTAGCAGATTGCTCCACTGCGTTCGCAATGACGATATAAAAAAAGCGAGAAAACAAATCCATGTTCTCTCGCTTAAAAATTATTTAAAAAAAGCTATTACAAATTAAAGACGGCTCCTAAATTAGCTGTAAATTGATTGTGTAATTTTTCAGCAGGTGTTAAAACGTCTGTGTTGTATTTTGCAAAAGGCGCATTGAATTCAGTAAAAATACCAAATCCATCACTAAAAAAATAGCGCATGCCTAAATGGCCGCCAAAGTTTTTAAGTCCAAAATGCAAACCTGGATAGATATCAAAATTATCGTCAATATTTACCACATTGCCCAAGTTGGCATTAAAACGGGCTTTGATGTCAAACCTATCACCAAAATCGGCATCAATAGCTTCTTCAACGCCTAAAGCATAGGTGGAAGAAAATCCTAAAGAAAAACTCTCCCCAAGACCAAAATCATAGCTTACATTAAGCCCTGTGGCATGGTTTTGAAAATTGGCACCTATTTGAAACTTATCATCGCCTTTTCCAGAAAATGCTTGTGCGTTTACAAAAGATACCGCTAGCAATGTTGCTAATAAAATTAAATTTTTCATGTTTTGTGTTTAATAATTCAGAGGGCAAATATATTATAAGTTTTTATAAAAAAGGCTGCTTTATAAACCTTTGTGCGTTCTTATAATGGCCTGTTGGTTTTTCCAATCAATCCATTTTTGGCCTTTCAATCGGCGCATCGCATTATCATAATTTCGCATAAAAAATAGATTATAAATGGCTTTGCCAAGGTTTTTTGGGTTTCGGGCAATAGCGCGCAAGCTCATGGAAAAACCAGGCGTTATATAGCGCATATAATGCCAATAGCCTTCTGGAATATACAAAACCTCACCGTGATTAAGTTCTGTTTCATAACCTTTTGCTTTTTTCAATAAAGGCCATTTTTCAAGATCAGGGGTGTTAAAATCAATATCTTCTCTGGTAATTAACGAATGCGGGATTTTATATAGGTACTCATTTTGTGTTTGGTCATACAAAATGATCTGTTTTTTGCCTTCAAAATGAAAATGGAAAATATTCGCCAAATCAATATCATAATGCATAAACGTGTGCGAATCTTGCCCGCCAAAAAATAGCATTGGGATGCCTTTCATAAGCCGAAGCCCAAAATCTGGATATGTAAAATCTTTTGTAAGTTGCGGGATTTCCTTGATGGCATTCCACAAAAAAATACGGTATTTGGTAGGCTCGCGTTTCAACAAATCGATGTAATCGCCCAATTTCATTTTGGCATGCGGCTGGTTAAAACCATCTTTGTAATGTACAGGCCTATCATCGTATAATGGAATTTCAACATCACCAGCAATGGTTTTCATATAGTCCAAATTCCATTTGGTATATGCGGGCCAATGGTCAATAAAACGTTCAATGACCACAGGTTTTTGTGGCTTAAAATAGTGCTTTAAAAATTCCGTTTTTGTAATGGTTTTTACCCGAGGAATTTCTTGAAGGTTTAGTTTCAAAGCTAAAGATTTAGAGCTGTTAAAGTTAATGAAATACAAGCAAAAATTAACATAAAGTATTTGAATGCTTTAGTTAAAATGATAACGCATTCCAAAAAGCATATTTCCTTTTGGCATAGGCACTAAATTGGTTTCGGTGTATTCGGTATTGAAAATATTATTGACCGTTATGTTTATTTCAAATGGTTTGAGCGTTAAAATAATGGAGGCATCCCAAACATTATAACTTTCGCCATTGGTTCTTTCGGCATGTTTATAGACAATGTTTTGGCGTATATTTTTAAATAATTGGGTGTTGAAACGACTTGTGAATTGATGTTTTAAGGAATTGATGGTATATCTGGAATAGTTAACATTTAGGTTTTTTGCTTGGTCGTCAATATAGGTGTAGCCCAAAGTAAAATTCTGATTGAAAGTGTTTATTTCAAAGTTATAAGAGCCGTTGAACTCTAAGCCTTTTGTGTTTAAATCTCTAATATTGGTGGCTTGCCAAAGGTCTGCCTCATTTTCCTTTACATAATCTATAAGCTTGCGGGCATCCCTGTTGAAAATAGCTGCAGAAACGGAGAATGTGGGGGTAAAATATTTCAAACCTATTTCTTGCGATAGGGCTTCTTCAGGTTTTAGGTTTTCATTTCCAATGCTGGTCGGGTCGCTATAATACAAGTCGGTATAAGTTGGGATTCTGTAGGTATAGCCCATGTTTGTGTAAGCTTTTAAATGGTCATTTAATCGGTAGCCAATATCAATTCCTGGAAAGGCATGATATTTAAAATCTGAAAAATATGTTACGGCAACACCGGGCGTTATATCAAGTTTATTATCCATAAATTTGAACAGGTGCTCTAAAAAAAGATTGGCCATAAACCTGTATCTGTTCCCTAAATTGTTGCTTCTTAAATAAGTTTTGGAAAGGTCGATGCCAAAACCAGTAACACCAGCTTTAGAGGTGTAAGACGCATTCATTTCCGCTCCTATTTTATCGGTAATATGCAAGTTTCTGTAAATAGATGGGTCTTGGCGCACATAAATGTATTCGTCTTGATTGCGTTTCCAGTAAACACGCGGTTTTATGCTTAATTTTTCGGTTGAAAATTTAGTTGAAAAACCAATCAGGCTATTCTGGGTTTCTTCATATTGGTTAATGGCGGTAGGGCTTGCATAAAAACCATTGGCACCAAATTTACGCTCATTAAAAGTGGCAATCATTTCAATGGGTTTTGCTTTTTTGTTGAAGATACTTTTGATGAAATAATTCTGATTGTCATAATCTGTATTATATCGGTATCCATCAGACGTGTTGCGGCTTGTGTGAATAATATGTGATGAATTCTCTAAATTGGATGCTACCGTAACCGAAGCGTTTAATTGCTTGTAAGAGCCCGTTTCCACATTGATAGAGCCGCCATTGTTAAGCTGTTTTTTGGTTACAATATTAATGGCCCCGGTAAATGCATTTTGTCCAAAAACCCGAGCGGCTGGGCCTTTTATAATTTCAATGCGTTCAATCACTTCAATGGGCAAAGCGGCATTTAAACTATGATGTCCTGTTTGTGCATCATCCATTTTTATGCCATCAATAAGCACTAGGGTTTGGTCAAAACTACCGCCACGAATGTATAAATCTGCCTGCATGCCCGCTGTACCTCGGCGCCTTACATCTATGCCGGCAACTTGCTGTAATAAATCTGCTAGATTGGTGGTGGCACTATTTTTAATGTCTTCAGAAGTAATTATTGAAATGGTCCTGGAATTTTCTGGGAACGGCAAATTAATTCGCGTAGAATTGATGATGATTTCGTCTAGCTTTTCTTCTTTAGGTTGGTCTTGGGAAAACGCGATGGCAGATGTAAAAAAGAGGGCTATAAATGCAAACTTATAATGAATCATTCAAATGGATTTTTAAGCCAGCAAAGGTAGTGAAACCCCTTAAAAAGTGAATGACTATTTGTTCATTTTAATAGTATTTGGGCGTTGCCCCATACCATAAGGAAATCATTTAAAAGCCTTCGCTTTTTCTTTGGCAACTTCATTGCGTTCAATAATATGCTCGGGGCGTGTCCATTTTGGTTTTTCGCCCAAGGCTTGATATTGAGATTCGGTAGCCTCAACCGTTTGTGGCTGTATTTTTTTAGTAAATGGCTTTTGAGGATTCAATCCTAATAATTCAAACATTTTCATGTCTTCGTTTACATCGGGGTTTGGCGTGGTTAATAATTTATCACCCGCAAAAATTGAGTTGGCACCGGCAAAAAAGCACATAGCTTGCCCTTCACGTGTCATCTGTGTTCTTCCAGCACTCAAGCGCACTTGGGTTTCTGGCATGACAATTCTTGTAGTGGCTACCATGCGTATCATATCCCAGATAGAAACAGGCTCTTGGTCTTCAAGAGGTGTGCCTTCAACGGCTACCAATGCGTTAATAGGTGTCGATTCGGGTTGTGGGTTCAAAGTTGATAATGCAACTAACATACCAGCTCTATCTTCAACTTTTTCGCCCATACCAATAATGCCGCCACTACAAACGGTAACATTGGTTTTACGTACATTGCCAATGGTATCCAAACGGTCTTGATAACCACGTGTGGAAATGACTTCTTTATAATACTCTTCAGAGGAATCTAAATTATGGTTGTATGCATACAGGCCAGCTTCTGCCAAACGTTGCGCTTGGTTTTCTGTGACCATGCCTAAAGTGCAACAAACCTCCATGTCGAGTTTGTTTATGGTACGTACCATTTCAAGTACTTGGTCAAATTCTTCACCATCTTTTACATTTCTCCAAGCGGCACCCATACAAACACGAGAACTTCCAGTAGATTTTGCGCGCAATGCCTGAGCCTTAACTTGCTGCACACTCATTAAATCATTGCCTTCAATGTTGGTGTGGTAGCGAGCCGCTTGCGGACAATACCCACAATCTTCAGAGCAACCTCCTGTTTTTATAGATAATAAAGTGGACACTTGCACCACATTGGGGTCGTGATTTATACGGTGTATGGTTGCTGCTTCGTAAAGCAATTCCATTAAGGGTTTGTTGTATATATCTAGAATTTCTTCTTTGGTCCAGTTGTGTTTGGTTGCGCTCATAGTGTTAAATATAGGTGTAAAAGTAGAAAATTCCGCTGTAATAGCGGAATTTTAATCTTATTCTTTGGGTTTAGGTTTGCCATTCTCTTTTTTTGGAGGCGCCTCATGTGCTTCGGTTTCAGTATCTTTTCCTTTTAAATATTCAGGCAATTGCATACCGGCCATATTAAACATTTCTTGTAACGGGGGTACCGATTGATACATGCCAGAAAGGAAATTAGCCGTTGATGATTTTCCATCTTTTCCGCCGCCATTTTCCCAAACGGTCACTTTATCAATTTTAATGTTTTTAATGGCTTCTGCTTGAATTTTAACCAGTTCGGGTAATTTGTCGGCAATTAATAATAACACCGCATCTTTGGAATTGTTGCCCGCAGCTTTTACAATTTGGTCTAAACCAGCAGCCTGTTTGGTTAATACTTTATACAAACCTTGTGCTTCGGCTTGCGCTTTAAATAGAATGGCATCCGCCTCCCCTTTGGCGCGTCTTCTAATGCGTTCTGCTTCCGCTTCTGCATCAATTTCTACTTTTCGTTTATCAATTTCAGCAGGTACAATAATATCTGCCATTTGAGATGAGCGTTCGCGTTCTGCTCTTGCTGTTTCTGCTAATTGTTCTGCTGCATACGACTCTTCTAAAGCTTTTGCAGACTGTACTTTTTCAGAAGCATTAGCCACACGTTCTGCTTCGGCTTCACGTTGACGACGTAAAGAATCTGAATTTGCTACCGAAATTTTTGCTGCATTTTCGCCTTCTACAGCTTGCGCATTGGCTGCAGCCACTTGGGTCCGTTCATCCTGTACCGCATTGGCTTCCCCAATAGAACCATCTCTGGTTTTTTCTGCAACCGATTTCCGTGCCGCATTTATAGCATGTGCTGCGGCTTCTTTACCAAGGGCTTCAATATAGCCAGACTCGTCAACAATATCGGTAATGTTTACGTTGATGAGCTTCAAGCCTACTTTCTTTAATTCGGTCTCAACACTTTGCGAAATGTTGGTTAAAAACTTATCCCGGTCGTTATTGATTTCCTCAATATCCATCGAAGCCACAACCAAACGCAGTTGTCCAAATATGATTTCCTTTGCCAATTCTTGAATATCGGGCAACCCCAAACCAAGTAAACGTTCTGCAGCATTTTGCATGACGCCGGGCTCTGTGGAGACGCCAATGGTAAAACGTGAAGGCACATTAACACGAATGTTTTGTTTGGATAGCGCATTTACTAAATTAACCTCAATGGACATGGGTGTTAAATCCAAGAATTCATAATCTTGGATAACGGGAATAATGAACGCCGCGCCACCATGAATGCATTTTGCAGATTCGCCACCGCCTACTTTACCATAAACCACAAGGATTCTATCTGAAGGACAGCGTTTATAGCGTTTTATTAAAATGAGCAAGAATAGGAATATAAATAATACTCCAAAAATAAGGGCATAGGAAACCCTAAGTTAAAGCCCTCCTGAATTATCAGTGATTTCATAAGTGTGTTGTTTAATTGGTTCTATTGGTTTTCTTGTTTGATCGACTATTAAAATACCGTTATCGGTCACATCCACTACTTTTACAATGGTGCCAGATTTTAATTCTGTAAAAGGATCTGTAAGCGCATCCAATTCGCGTAATGAACCTTGCACATTCACGCTCACTTTGCCCATTTTAGACCTGTTGGCACCTATGCTCAAATATACTTCGCCTATGGCATTAATGGCATTTTATAAATTAAAGTGCCACTATTTGCTAGTTTGGCCATGAAATAAAACATGGCAGCCATAATAACCATCATTAGTATGCCTGAAAAAATGGATATTATTATGGTAGCTGGCATGGGTAAACCAGCGTCTGTGCAAGCAATGCCACTCCAGCCAAAAATGGTAAAGAAGCCTACTAAATTTTTAAATGTTATAAATTGAAACCCGATGCCCATATCAGCATCTATATCAGCATCAACACCTCCTATATCATCAGCATCGCCACCTGTGAACGCCATAATTAAGACTATGGTAAAAACAAGCGATCCTAGAATGGCAATGAGCCAATATATTTTTGCTAATAATTCTAAATTTGAAAACCAGTCTAGCATTGTGTCAGAAATAAATATTATGGATTAAATATACAACCTTTATAAAGTTTTTCAACTTTATTTTGAAAGAAAAATAGACACGGCGTTCCCCCCAAATCCAACGGCATTTATCAGTATGTTTTCAATCTTTTTAGGCGTATTTTGATGTTCTAAATAAGGGACGCCAATAAATTCTTGATGCTGTAACATGAGCACAGCAAATTCAATACTTAAAGCTCCTGAAGCCCCAAAGGTGTGTCCTATCTTCCATTTATTAGTAGTTAAAGCTGGAAGTTTGTTACAAAATATTTTTTCAATGGCTTTGTATTCTGAAATATCGCCTTTTATGGTGCCCGGGGCGTGCATGACTATGATATCAATTGCATTGGGGTCGGTATCTCCCAAAGCCATTTTCATTGATTTTTGAAAACATTGGGCATAACTAGAAATGGAAATGTTGTGTTT